>CACZSA010000155.1 GCA_902783705.1 uncultured Ruminococcus sp. | reverse complement strand
AGGACTTGTGGGTCGTGATCTCGAGGTCGGCTTCGTTGATCTCGATGGAGCCGTCGTCCGTGAATTCCGGCATGACCTCGACGGACGCGAAGGAGGTGTGGCGTCTGCCGCTGGCGTCGAACGGGGAGACGCGCACGAGGCGGTGGACGCCGTTCTCGCTCTTCAGATAGCCGTAGGCGTTCTCGCCCTCGATCATGATGGTCGCGGCCTTGAGTCCGGCTTCTTCGCCGTCGAGCCAGTCGATCAGCTTGACGTTGTAGCCGTGACGCTCGCCCCAGCGGGTGTACATGCGGTAGAGCATCTGTGCCCAGTCCTGCGCCTCGGTTCCGCCCGCGCCCGGATGGAAGGAGAGGATCGCGTTGTTCTGGTCGTATTCGCCGGAGAGCAGGATCTCGATGCGCTGCGTCTCCTCTTCCTCGCGGATCTCTTTCTCCGCGCCCTCGACTTCGCCGACGAGGGATTCGTCGTTCTCTTCGATCGCCAGCTCCGCGAGGGTGATCGTGTCCTCGAGCTTGTTCGAGAGGGATTCGAATTTCTGGATTTTGTCCTTGAGCCGCTTGATCTCCCGCAGGGTCTTGCCGGAGGTCTCCTGATCGTTCCAGAACGCGGCGTCGGACGTGGTCGCCTCGAGGTCCTTCACCTTCGCGCGGAGATCGTCGATGCGGAGCGCGCTGCCGAGCTCCCTGATGTCGGCGCGGAAGTTTTCGAGTCTGTATTTTGCTTCTTCAAGTGCGAGTATCATGGGGATGTCCTCCGTTGTTCAGTCTATTTCGGGAAATTCCATCTCGTCGGCGGGAGCCTTTCTCGCTCTCCCCGGCGTGCGTTTCAGGGGATCGTAGCGGAAGCGCCGGCAGCAGAACGAGGCCTTCACGACGCCGACCCGCCGGCAGAGCATGCTGTCGGGATCGGAGAGGGTTTCCGCCTGTGCGCAGTATTTGCAGTATTTTTCGATTCGATCGTCCGCTTTCATGATATCCTCCCGGGGATATTTCCGCGGGCATACGCCCATCTTTTATATTATACCGGACAATCGTGAACAAATCAAGAGGGTGGAGAAAGATTTGCCCGCCCGATTCCCGGAAATGAGGAAAAATCCGCCCGGGATGAGCGGATTCCGGTGCTTTACGCAAGACTCCCGCGCCTCTTTTTCTCCGCCCATGCGAACGCGGCGAAGCACAGCGCGATCTGGAGGAGCGTCGAGCAGGGCGTCGCGAGGCCGATTCTGAAGAGGGAGACGGGCTCGGCGCGCGCCATGAGGAAGGAGACCGGGACGCGGACGCAGAAGGCCCCGACGATCCCCTGGATCATCACGAAGCGCGTCATGCCGAGGCCGTTGAAATAACCGATGAAGCAGAAGAGGAAGCAGGTGAGGAGGCAGTCGATGGCGTAGGCCCGGAGATAGTCCGCCGAGGCGAGGATGACCTCCCCGTCGTTCGAGAAGACGGCGGAGAGCAGATCCCCGCGCCAGAACGTGACGGCGAACATGACGACGGCGAGCGCGGCGGAGATCCCGATCGCGTAGAGGAGCGCGCGCTTCGCCCGGTCATATCGGCCCGCCCCGACGTTCTGCGCGACGAAGGCCGCCATCGCCTGCATGAACGCGGACGGCACGAGCATGATGAAGCCGCAGACCTTCTCGGCGACCCCGATGGCGGCGGACGCGGTCAGGCCGAGATCGTTCACGATGGCGGTGATGATGAGAAAGGACACGCCGACGAGGAGATCCTGCAGGGCGATCGGGAGGCCGAGGAGCGTGACGCGACCGATGATGCGCCCGTCAAAGCGGAGCTGTTCCCGCCGGAAGGTGAAGGGCAGGGTCTTTCTCCGGATGAGGAAGGTGGAGATCACGACGCTCAGGGCCTGCGCGGCGACGGTCGCGATCGCGGCTCCGCGGGTGCCCATCTTGAAGACGGCGACGAGGAGCAGATCGCCGAAGATATTGAAGACCGACGCGATGACGACCGTGACGAGGGGCGTTTTCGAGTCCCCGATCCCGCGGAAGACCGAGCCGATCAGATTATAGGCGATGATGAAGAGAAAGCCCGCGCCGCAGATCCGGAGATAGGCGACGGTCTCCCCGAAGGCCTCCTCCGGCGCGTTCATGACGGAGGCGAGGGCGTCTGCCGCGAGGGGGACGACGCCCGTGAAGACCAGCGCGACCGCCGCGAAGAGGCAGAGGCTTGCCCCGATGATGTCGCCGCCCTCCTTGCCGCGCCCCTGTCCGATCATCTGTCCGAGGAGGATGGTCGTGCCCATCGAAAAGCTCGCGACGAGGTTGGTGAGCGTGAACAGGATCTGCGATCCGGTCGCAACGGCGGAAACGTCCACCGACGAGGCGAACTTCCCGACAATCAGAAGGTCGACCGCCCCGTAGAGCGACTGGATGAGCATGGAGAAAAAGACGGGGATCATAAAGCGTACAAGCGGGGAGAGGATCTTCCCGCGGGTGAAATCCGAAGCTGCGTGTTCGCCTGTCATGGCGGCCTCCTCCGGGGCGTAAAATGTCGGCTGAGCCGGGGCCAATTATAGCATATCCGCGCCGGAAATGCAAGTCCCGGCGGAGGACGCCGATCCGCCCGGGCAATCCGCACGATTCCGCCTCCCTCCCGTCCGTCTTCTGTGGGCATGTCTACAAATTCGGCCCGCGCGGCTTCTTTTTTGGGTCAACCCCTTGACAGGCGGGGAAAAGATGCGTATAATAATACGAAAACGATGTTTATTTATTCAAAGGAGCGGGGACGATGACGAAGGTCTTCATCGACGGCAGCGCGGGAACAACGGGGCTGCGCATCCACGAACGGCTCGCGGCGCGGCGTGACATCGAGCTGATGACGCTCACCGAGGAACGGCGCAAGGATCCCACGGCACGGCGGGAGGCCCTGAACGCAGCGGACATCGCCTTCCTCTGCCTCCCGGACGCGGCGGCAGTCGAGGCGGTCGCGATGACGGAGAATCCGCACACCGCCCTGATCGACACCTCGACGGCGCACCGGACGGCGGACGGCTGGGTCTACGGATTCCCGGAGCTCCCCGGACAGCGCGAACGGATCCAAGCCTCGCGGCGCATCGCCAATCCCGGCTGCCATGCGAGCGGATTCGTCGCCCTCGTCGCGCCCCTTGTGCGGGCGGGGATCGTTCCGGCGTCGGCGTGCCTCTCCTGCTTCTCGCTCACGGGCTATTCCGGCGGCGGAAAGAAGATGATCGCGGAATACGAAGCCGACGACCGCGATCCGCTCCTCGAGGCTCCCCGCGCGTACGGCCTCTCCCAGACGCACAAGCATCTGCCGGAGATGCAGGCGGTCTGCGGGCTCGACGCGGCTCCGGCGTTTCTCCCGGTCGTCGCGCCGTACTACGCCGGGATGGAGGTGACGGTCCCGCTCTTCGCCCGATCGATCCGCGGCACCGCCGACGACATCCGCGCGTGCTACCGGGAGACCTACCGGGAAGGGCTCGTGCATTACTGCGACAACGCAGATGAGTCGGGATTCCTCTCCGCCTGCGCTTATGCCGGGCGGGACGACATGGAGATCAGCGTTCACGGAAACGGCGAGCGCATCCTGCTCGCGGCGCGCTTCGACAATCTCGGCAAGGGCGCGTCCGGCGCGGCGATACAGAATATGAACATCCTGCTCGGGGCGGACGAGACTTCCGGACTGGTGGTGTGAGGCGATGACGGACGAAGTTCTCCTCGAGCCGATGACCATCGGGGATTATGACGAGGTCCGGGCGCTGTGGCTGACGATCTCGGGCTTCGGGATCCGGGCGCTGGACGATTCCCGGGAAGACATTGACCGCTTTATCCGGCGCAATCCCACCACCAGCGTGGTCGCCCGGGTGGGAGGCCGGATCATCGGCTCCATTCTCTGCGGCTCGGACGGACGGCAGGGCGCCCTGTACCATGTATGCGTGGCAAAGCCCTGGCGCCGCCGCGGGATCGGGACCATGATGGTCGCCTACTGCATGCGGGAGCTCAGCAGCATGGGGATCAACAAGGTCTCCCTGATCGCCTTCCGCAGCAACGACGCGGGCAACGCCTTCTGGAAGAACATCGGCTGGACCCAGTCGGATGTCAATTACTATGAGTTTATCCTGAACGAAAACAATATCACGCAGTTTATAGGTGACGACAATGGAAATGCGTAAAATCCCCGGCGGCGTGACGGCTGCCATCGGTTTCTCCGCCTCGTCCTGCATGGCGGGGATCAAGTATCGGAACCGCACGGATATGGCGATGATCTTCTCCGACGCGCCTTGTGCGGCGGCAGGAACCTTTACGAGCAACGTGGTGAAAGCCGCCCCTGTCGTATGGGACCGCGAGATCGTGAAGGGCGGAGAGCCTGTGCGGGCCGTGGTGGTCAACTCCGGCATCGCCAACGCCGGAACCGGGCGCGAGGGCATGCGGATCTGCGAGAAGACGGCGGAGGCCGTCGGAAAACAGCTCGGGATCCCGCCCCGTTCCGTTCTGATCGGCTCCACCGGGGTCATCGGCATGCAGATCCCGCTCGATCGGATCGAAGCGGGCGTCGGGATGCTGGCGGAGGGCCTCGGACACAGCCTCGAGCGTGGAACAGAGGCCAGCCGGGCGATCATGACCACGGACACCGTCAACAAGGAGACCGCCCGTGTGATCGAGCTGCCGAGCGCGGACGGCACCGGGACCGTACCGGTGACGATCGGCGGAATGAGCAAGGGCTCCGGCATGATCCACCCCAATATGTGCACCATGCTCGCCTATATCACGACAGACTGCGCCATCGAGAAGACCCTGCTGCAGAAGCTGGTCAGCAGCATCGTCGCGGACACCTTCAACATGATTTCGGTGGACGGGGACACCTCGACGAACGACACCCTCCTCGTCCTCGCGAACGGGCAGGCGGGCAATTGTCCGATCACGACGGCGGGGGAGAGCTGCACCGCGTTTGCCGAAGCCCTCTTTGCCGTGTGCCGCGAGCTCGCCATGAAGATGGCGGCCGACGGGGAGGGCGCGACCCGGCTGATCGAATCCACCGTCGTGAATATGGATACGAAGGAGAACGCCCGCGTGCTCGCGAGATCCGTGGTCTCCTCCAGTCTGGTCAAGGCGATGGTTTTCGGAAAAGACGCCAACTGCGGGCGCATCCTCTGCGCGCTCGGGTACGCGGGACCCGTTTTCGATCCCGAACGGACGGATATCCGCATGATCGGCGAGAGCGGCGAGGTCGTCTTCTGCCGGGACGGCGCGGTCCTGCCCTTTGACGAGGAGCTGGCGCTCCGGATCCTCTCCGAGGACAAGGTCTGCTTCCTCTCCGACATGAAGATGGGCGGGGAGTCCGCCACGGCCTGGGGCTGCGACCTGACCTACGAATACGTGAAGATCAACGGCGATTACAGAACGTGAGGACGATATGAACGGAATTTCAAACGCGGAGAGGGCGGAGGTGCTGACGGCGGCGCTTCCGTACATCCGGAAATACTACGGAAAGACCGTCGTCGTGAAGTACGGCGGAAACGCGATGACGAGCGAGACGCTCAAGGAGCAGGTGATGGAGGACATCGTGCTGCTCCGGCTCGTCGGCGTGCGGGTGGTCCTCGTGCACGGAGGCGGCCCCGAGGTCAGCGAAATGATGACGAAGCTCGGCAAGAAGCCGGAATTCGTCGACGGCCTGCGCGTGACCGACCGGGAGACCGTCGATATCGTGCAGATGGTCCTCGCCGGGAAGATCAACAAGTCGCTCGTCAACCTCCTCGAGATGAAGGGCGGGCAGGCCGTGGGGCTCTCCGGCATGGACGCGCGGATGATCGAGGCAAAGCGGAAGGACGAGCGGCTCGGCTACGTCGGCGAGGTCACCGCGGTCAACATCGGACCCGTGACGGACCTGCTCGACGGCGGATATATCCCCGTGATCTCCACCCTCGGCTGCGACGGGGAGGGGAATACCTACAACATCAACGGCGACACGGCGGCGGCTGCCATCGCGGGAGCCCTCGGCGCGGAACGTCTCATCATGATGACGGATATCGCCGGGATCCTCGCCGACCGGGACGATCCCTCGACCCTGATCCCAGAGATCACCGTCGAGGAGGCCGGAAAACTGAGAGAAGCGGGCATCGTCTCCGGCGGGATGATCCCGAAGGTTGAATGCTGCGTCGACGCCATCCGCCGGGGCGTGAAGAAAGTCATCATCATGGACGGACGGGTACCGCACTCCATCCTCATGGAGCTCCTCACCGACGAGGGCGCGGGCACGCTGGTCCGGGGAGGGGAAGAATGAGCATCCGGGAACTCGATCAGAAATACGTCGCCAACACCTACAAACGCTTTCCCGTGGAGATCGTCTCCGGCAAGGGCTCGGTCCTCTGCGACACAGACGGGCGGGAATACATCGACATGGGCTCCGGGATCGCCGTGACCTCCTTCGGCGCGGCGGACGACGAGTGGCAGCGGGCCGTCATCGAGCAGATCGGCAAGGTCCAGCACACCTCGAATCTCTACTACACCGAACCCTGCGCGAAGCTCGCCGAGGCGCTCTGCACGCGGACCGGGATGAAGAAGGTTTTCTTCTCGAACTCCGGCGCGGAGGCCAACGAATGCATGATCAAGGCCGCGCGGAAATGGGCGGCGGAGAACAAGGGGCCGGACTGCTTCACGATCGCGACCCTGACGGGCAGCTTTCACGGGCGGACGATCACGACCCTCGCCGCCACCGGACAGGCGCACTACCACGAGCTCTTTCAGCCGCTGACGCCGGGCTTTATCTCGGTCGACGCCGGGGATATCGCCGCGCTGGACAAAGCGGACGCCGAAACGCCTCTCGCCGCCGTGATGATCGAATGCATTCAGGGCGAGGGCGGCGTCATCCCGCTCGATCCGGACTACGCGAAGGCACTCTCCGCGTGGACGGCGGAGCACAACGTCCTCCTCCTCGTCGACGAGGTGCAGACGGGCAACGGACGCTGCGGCGCGCTGTATGCCTATATGAACTACGGGCTTTGTCCGGACGCAGTCTCGACGGCGAAGGGACTGGCGGGCGGCCTGCCCCTCGGCGCGACCATGTTCGGCGAACGGCTCGAATCCGTTCTCGGCTATGGGGATCACGGCTCGACCTTCGGCGGCAACCCCGTCTCCTGCGCGGCGGCGCTGAACATCCTTTCCCGGATCGGTGACACGCTCCTCGCCGACGTGCGCCGCAAGAGCCGGATGGTGTTTGAGATGCTCGACGGCGCGCCGGGCGT
>CACZSA010000154.1 GCA_902783705.1 uncultured Ruminococcus sp. | reverse complement strand
TCCGTATCGGCGGGCAGGTCGACGTTCACCGTGACGGGCTCGGAAGCGGCTGCGGCCTGCGGATTGAAGACCGTGACGGCGTACTCCGCGCCGACCGAGGCCGTATCGACGATCGCCATGAAGGCCTCCCGCTCGCTCTTTTCCACCTCGTGTCCGGCGGCGAGGACCTTCTCGAAGCGCGACACCATCTCGCGGTGCACGGGATCGACGGAGCAGCCGCAGATCGAGTCATGCGGATGGTTCTTGAGGAGCGTCTTCCAGAGATAGCGGAAGTAATCGCGGCGCACCTCATCCCCGGCATCGAGGCGGGAGAAGACGGAGAGCGGCTCGATCCGCTGCTCCAGCATGTGCTCGCATTCCGCGTTGAGCTGCTTCAGGTAGATGCGCGCGGAGGCCGTGTTCGCCAGCGTGTTCCAGCCGTCGCCGTACTCCCCGTCGAGCTCGCCGACGAAGATGCCGAAGCGGTCGCTGTACGGGCGGATCGCGTCGAAATAGTCCTTGAAATTCGAATGGACGAGCTTGTCCGGGAAGGTCGGGGAGAGCTTCTCGATGATCCGTCCGATATCCGTCTGGACGGGCTGGTGGTCGCAGCCGTTCATGAGGAGCAAGTCGGGCGCGACGGAGCACTCCGCCATGGAGTCGCGGATCTGCGCGATGCGGCGGGCGGCAGCCTCAGGATCCGAGGGGATCTCGTTCGCGTTGCTGTACCAGCGGAGGAAGGTCGTGCCGAGGACCTCGGAGCCGTCGGGAGAACGCCAGCGGACCTCCGAGACCCACTTCCCGTAGTTCTCTTCCCCGGTGTCCAGCCGGTCGCCCTTGCGCGGAGAAGTCCCTCTGCCGAACGCCACGGTGTCGATGCCGAAGCCCCGGAGGATCTGCGGCGCCTGTCCGATGTTGCCGAACGCGTCCGGGAAATAGCCGACGTTCGAGACCTTGCCGTATTCCGCCGAGACCGCGCGTCCGACGAGCATGTTGCGCACGTTCGATTCGCCGTCGACGAGGTATTCGTCCTGCAGGATGTACCACGGGCCGATCACGAGGCGGTCCTCGGCGATATACCGCTCGATCTTCTCCCGCATTTCGGGGCGGATCTCGAGGTAGTCCTCGAGCACGATCGCCTGTCCGTCGAGGTGGAAGGACTTGAAGGACGGATCGGTGTCGAGGGTCGCGAGGAGTCGGTCGAAGAATTCCACGAGCTTGTAGCGGTGCGCCTCAAAGGGCATGTACCACTCGCGGTCCCAGTGACTGTGGGAGATGAAATGGAGGGTCTTCTTTTCGTTTTCCATGTTTTCCTCCGATGGAGTGATTTGCCTTGATTATAGACGATTCCGGCGGGTTTGTCAAGCGCTGCGGCGGGATGGGGGAAAATATATCGGCGTCCGGTCCTCATGCCAACCGCGTCACTCGCTTCCACAGAAAAAACGCCTCGGGAACAAGGCGTTTTTTGCGTGTATTCCGTGTCTGCTCCGCATTCACTCCGGCTCGCGCTCGAAGTAGTACTTCTGCTGATGCGTGCAGATGCTCTCGACCATCGCGATCGCGAGGTACATCGAGAAGAGCGAGGACGGGCCGTAGGAAAGGAACGGACACGTGATGCCGACGACCGGGAGGATCGCAAGGCACATGCCGATGTTCTCCGCCGCCTGCACCAGGATCATCCCCGCGACGCCGATGCAGATGTACGAGGCGTAGTTTTTCCGCGTCCCGCGCGCGATCCAGAAGATCCGCAGGATGAGGGTCACCACGAGCGCCAGATAGAGGAAGGTGCCGAGAAAGCCGAACTTCTCCGCAAGGACCGAGAAGATGAAGTCCGACTGCGCTGCCCAATGCAGGGTATAATATTTCGTTCCGCCGTTGAAGCCCGCGCCGCGGAAACCGCCCGCGATGATGGCGGAACGGCTCGCAATGGCCTGCCATCCGCGGTCGAGCGGGTCGATGTCGGGATTAAAGCCGGCGATGATGCGCTTCTTCTGCACGTTGCTCAGATAGCCATTCCAGAGCGTCGGGAACGCGAGGACCGCCGCGACGCCTCCTCCCGCGAAATACCAGTACGAGACGCCCGCGCCGAACACCATGACGATGAGGATGCCGAGGTATACCAGCGCCATGCCCGTGTCGCCCTGCCAGACGATCAGGCCGACATACAGTCCGGCGTGGATCCCGAGGCGGAGGACGGAGAGCGGCTCGTTGAGCTTGTCCTTCAGGCGGTCAAGGTGCATCGCGAAGGCGACGATCATGAGCAGCTTCACGAATTCCGTCGGCTGGATATTGCCGATTCCGGGGATCGTGATCCAGTTGTCGTTGCCGTTTTCACCGTGCCCGAAGCGCTTGACGATCAGGATGATGACGATCGAGAGCGGGATCAGAAGATATTTGGTTTTCTGAAACAGCGCGTCGTAGTCGATGAATGCGAAGACGAGAACGGCGAGGAGGCCCGCGACGGACACGATGGTCTGCATGCGGACATACCACATTCCGACGCCCTCCGCGAACGCGTCGACCTCCGAGAGAAGCGTCACGATGCTCATGACGTTCATCGAAATCACGCAGAGCAGCACGATCGGATCGATCCGCCGGATCTTCTCCTTCAGCGGAATGGAAAATTCCTTCAACGGAAACCACCTTTCAACAGCGAACAACGGAACAAAAAGCGAAGAAGTGAGGAAGAAGCCCGGCAGAGCGGAGCTTCTTTTTTCGTCTTCGCGGCTGCGGAAACGTTCCTCACCTGTTCGTTATTCCCTGTTCTCTGTTCGTTAATATGCGATTCCCCAGTACACCATGGACTTCGCGGGCTTGCCGCAGCAGACGCAGGTGTCGGAGATGTGCTTCTGTTCGAACGGGATGCAGCGGGAGCCGACGCCCGTGACTTCCTTGACGCGGTTCTCGCAAGCCTCGTCGCCGCACCACATCGCGCGGACAAGACCGTCGCCGTTCTTCGCGAGCGCTTCCTTGATCTCGTCGAGGGTCGTGCAGTCGTAGGTCCGGCGCTCGCGGTTCTCGAGGGCCTTCTGATACATGCCGTCGCGGATCTCAGTCATCTTCCGGGCGAGGACCTCTTCGACCTCGTCGAGCTTCACGACGGTCTTTTCCATGTTGTAGCGCGTGACGAGGACGCACTGACCCGCTTCGATGTCGCGCGGACCGAGCTCGATGCGCACCGGGACGCCCTTCATCTCGTATTCCGCGAATTTCCAGCCGGGGCTGTTCTCGCTGTCGTCGAGCTTCACGCGGTATCCGGCGGCTTTGACGCGGTCGCAGAGGGCGCGGTTCGCTTCGAGGACGCCTTCCTTGTGCATCGCGGCGGGAACGATCACCACCTGGATCGGCGCGACGGCGGGCGGGAGAACGAGTCCGTTGTCGTCGCCGTGCGTCATGATGATGCCGCCGATCATGCGGGTCGTGACGCCCCAGGAGGTCTGCTGCGGATACTGGAGCTGGTTGTTCTGGTCGGCGAACTGGATGCCGAACGCGCGGGCGAAGCCGTCCCCGAAGAAGTGGGAGGT
>CACZSA010000153.1 GCA_902783705.1 uncultured Ruminococcus sp. | reverse complement strand
TCCAGAGGCGGGGAGGGTCCTCCCTCCTCGTCCTCTGGGGCCGGGTGATTGACAAGAGGGCCCGGCCCGAGGGTCCTCTTGTCCGCCGCCCGCGCAGGGCATCCCGAATCCCCCCGAAGGGGATTCTTCCTCTTCCCCTGCACGGAAGGTGCGGATCCCTTCATCCGCAAGCGCCAGCGCGCAGACAGAACGCAATAACAATAGCGAGCTTGCCGAAGGTGGTGAGCTCGCTATCTGTCTCCGGGCACCGCCCGGCGCGTTTTAAATGATTTTCCGCGGGAGAAAATCCAGATAATCCGCCGCGGCGTTTGTGAACCGGATCCCCCGGTACTCAAAATGCGGCGGCTCCTCGTATTGCCCGTGAATGTGCCCGTACCAGCATTCGCGCACCCCGTGGCGCAGCATCACGTCCAAAAGCTCGTCCACACGGAAATCCCCCCATACAGGAGGGAAGTGCAGAAATACCAGCGCGGGCGCGTCGATCCCGTGCTCGTCCCGCAGCTTGTCCGCCGCAGTCAGCGAGAGCTCCAGACGCTCGCATTCCCGGTTCACCAGCTTCGCGTAATCCGTGTCGAACGCCGTCTGCTGATGCTCCTCGAGAAACCAGCCGCGCGAGCCCGCGAGGACCCGCCCCTCGACGCAGAACGCGTTGTTGTAGAGGAAATCGATCCCCCCGATCCCGCGCTCTTCGAGAAAACGGCGCATCCGGGAGAGAGAGGTCCACCAGTAGTCGTGATTCCCCTTGCCGAGCAGCTTTTTGCCCGGGAGCGACGCGAGGAAACGCAGGTCCGCCTCCGCCTCCTCGAGCTTGCCCGCCCACGAGATGTCGCCCGGGATCACGACCGTGTCGCCCGCTTCCACGACCGCCGACCACCGCCGCGCGATCTTCTCCGCGTGGTTCGTCCAGCGGCCTCCGAAGCGGTCCATCGGCTTGGAGACGCACACCCAGCTCGGCGAGACGCCCGGCGAGAACGAGAGGTGCGTGTCCGCCATCACCCAGAGGCTCATGCGCCGAACGGGATCCCCGGCATTTCCCCGGGCGAGATGACCCGGGTGAAGCGCACGGGCAGGGTCTCGGTCGCGGCGAGCGGCGCGGGGATCTCCCACCCGGTCTCGCCGGACAGCCGCCGGAGCAGATCGAAGACGTTCCCGTCCGCCGGGGGGGCCATCCCGATTGCCTCCGCCACGGCGGGCGCAAACTTGAACGGGCTGGCGGTCGAGGCGAGGATCACCGGGGTGCCGTCGCCCGTCGCCGCGCGGTATTTCTTCACGCAGCCGAGGCCGACCGCCGTGTGCGGATCGAGGAGATAATGCTCGTTTTTCCACGTGTCGCGGATGACGGCGCGCGTCTCGTCCTCGTTGAGGAAGAAGCCCGAGAAGGCGGCGCGGATCCGCTGCATGAGGTCTGCGGGGGCCTCGTACTTGCCGGTATTTTTCAGCGATTCCATGAGCGCCCGCGTTGTCTCCGGCCCACCGAGGAAGGAGAGCAGGCGTTCGAGGTTCGAGGAGATCAGGATGTCCATCGACGGGCTGATCGTCTTGTGGAATTCGCGCGTGCGGTCGTAGATCCCCCCAGCGAGGAAGTCGGAGAGAACGTTGTTCCGGTTGGAGGCGCAGATGAACCGCGCGGCGGGCAGGCCCATCTGACGGGCGAGGTAAGCCGCGAAGATGTTGCCGAAGTTCCCGGTCGGGACCGCGATGTTCACGGGATCCCCGAACGCGAGCCGTCCGGCGTTCACGAGGTCGCAGTAGGCTGAAATATAGTACACGATCTGCGGGACGAGGCGGCCCCAGTTGATCGAGTTCGCCGAGGAGAAGAAGAAGCCGGCTTCATCCGCGCGGCGGGCGAGGTCCGTGTCCGAGAAGATCGCCTTGACGCCGTTCTGCGCGTCGTCGAAATTGCCCCGCACGGCGACGACGTCCACGTTTCCGCCCGCCGTGGTCTGCATCTGCCGCTTCTGCATCAGGCTCACGCCGTCGACCGGGTAGAAGACCGTGATCTTCACGCCGTCGACGTCCCGGTACCCCTCGAGGGCGGCCTTTCCCGTGTCCCCGCTCGTCGCGACAAGGATGTGGGCCACCCGCCGCTCCCCGGTCATCGCGAGGGCGCGGGAGAGAAGGCGGGGCATGATCTGCAGGGCCATGTCCTTGAACGCGGACGTCGGGCCGTGCCAGAGCTCGAGGGCGTGAATGTCCCCGTCCAGGGTGCGGATCGGCGCGGCGCCTCCCGGAAAACGGTCCGGGGCGTAGGCGGCGCGGCAGTCAGCGGCGAGGGCGGCGGGATCGTAGTCGTCGAGGAAGCGGGAGAGGATGAAGGCCGCGCGGGCCGGATAGTCCCTTCCGAGGAGGGCGTCAAAATCGGCGCGGGTGAGGACCGGGACGGATTCGGGCAGGTAGAGGCCGCCGTCCGGCGCGAGCCCTTCCTTGATGGCTTCTGCGGCGGTGACGCGGCGCGCGCGTTCGGTATCGCGGGTGCTGAGATAGTTCATGGCAATCCTTTTCTGTTTCGAATTTCAGTGGATGGCGTTCGTGAGGAAGCGGAGGACGTTGCCGAAGAAGATGTCGTCAATGGTGCTGTCGCTGAGCCCGAGTTCGCGCAGACGGTCCGCGGCGGCGGGGAGGCGCGAGAGATCGGAGAGATCGTGAGGCACGTCGGAGCCGTCGTAGTCGCAGCCGAAGCCGACGTGACCCGGCGCGAGCGCGTGATAGTGGAGAAGATGCCGCGCGACGTCCGATGCGGTGACGGGATCGTTTTCCGCGAGGTGGCGGATGTAGAGGGAGATCCCGGCGACACCGCCCGTCTTCACGAGCCGCAGGAAGCGGTCGTCCGTGAGGTTGCGGGAGTGCGCGTGCAGGGCGTAGGCGTTCATGTGCGTCGCGACGGCGGGCTTGCCCGCTTCCTCGCAGAGATCGAGGATCTCGTCGGTCGAACGGAAGGAGGCGTGGGAAATGTCCGGCACGATGCCGACGCGGAGCATTTCGCGGACCGCCTCGCGCCCGAAATCGGTGAGGCCGTTGTCCGTATTGTGCGAGCCGCCGATGCAGGTGTCCCCGCCCCAGAGCGGCGTGACGACGCGGATGCCGAGCTCGTGGAGCTTCTCCACGCGGTCGAGGTGCCCGGCGAGGATGCGCGCGTCCTCCACCGTGAGGATGAACCCGAACTGCGCGTCGGAGGCGGCCCATGCCCGGATCTCCCCGCCGGAGGTGAGGACGGGCACGCCGTTTTTCGCGCACTCCTCGAGGAAGTTTTCGCGCGAGGCGAGGAAGACGTCCCAGCCCTCCTCGTCGCCGTATTTCGGGGAAGTGAAGAACGCCGCGAGCTGGAGATATTTCGAGAAGACGGACGCCTTTTCGAGGTCGATGTGCAGATCGTTTTTCTTGAGCGGCAGATGACCGTGATAAAGGGCCATCGCTGTGTCGCAGTGCATGTCGCAGAGACGAAGCGGAGAGCGCATGGGGAACTCCTTTCGGGAATTATGAATTGCGAATTAAGAATTAAGAATTGTTGCAGAAATCTGCTGACACAGATTTCAAATTTGAACCTTCATCCGGCAGGAAAGGGGGAGAAGCAGGTTTTCCACGGCGTATCGAGGAAATTATCGACCAGCGAGAGGATTTCCCGGTGTTCGGGCTGGATCAGCAGGAAATAATATCGCTGCGAGACGGGCGAGAATTTCAGCCCCATACCGCGCATGCCCCGGAATTCCTCCATTTTGAGTATGTCCCGGAACTGATCGCGGTAGAACTCATCCCCGCGGCGAGCCTTGTGCTGATACCAGATCACGCTTGTTTTGCGCGGACGGCGGCAGTAGTCGGCGATCTCCGAAAGCTCTGCGTATTTGTTCGCGCGGGCGGTTTTGGCGGCGGACGGAACCATCAGACCGTTGTCGGGGTCAAGAAAGACGATTTCCGCGTCGGCGAGGCAGTCAAGGGCGTCGGCGTGCCATTTTCTCCGCTTCTCCGCGCGGTCGGGAGCACACCGGAAATCGAGGACCTTGTCGTAATAGACCGCGTTCAGTATGCCCGCCTCTTTAAGCGAGGCAACCGTGCGGCGGCCCGGAGGATTCACGATTTTGCCGAGCGCCTCGAACAATTCCCCGTCGCAGGCACGGTAGGGTTCTTTCCGGAGGTAAGCCGTGTGAGAGCCGTCGCCGTTGTGGGTCTCATCCGGCGTCAGATACCAGTTAACCCCGATCCGAAGCCCCGTCCGGGAAAGATACCGAAGAAGACCAAACTTCCCGAAATCGCCGATGTCCCCCGCATAACGATTTTGCATAAACGCCTCCTTGAGAGAGGAAAAAATGAAAGGGCAGGCCGATCTTTTGATACAAATGCTGAATTACAAATGTGCTGATATTGAAGATCGCCCGTAGAACCGGTGAGGTCCAAACACAAGCGCACAGCACCTTCATTGAGTGAAGGTCTGACACGCTCCGCCGCATTTTCGGCGTTGAGCGTATCTCAAAACAATCCTCTTGCCTAACCGGGAACGGCCCCTGTAATCCAGCAATGCCGCACGCTTAGCCCTCATTGAACGGAGCTTCCGATTCATACATGAGGTTGAACCCGAGGTCCGTTCCCGGCGAGTGATTGACAAGAGGCCGCGCCGTGGAGGCCTCTTGTCCGCCCGCCGCGCAGGCGAGCAATCCATGGGAGAAAGCTCCGCAGAGCTTTCTCTGACATTTTCCTCTCTTGTATGAAAGAGACAGCTTCTTTCCACCTGCAAGCGCAGCCACGCAGTCTGCATGAACGCGCAAACCCGTTCCCCGAAAAGGGGCCTTTTTCCCCTTTTCGCATCCGGAAAACCGGTATTCAATACCGCTTTCCGCGTTTCGGCGAAAACTTCCCCGTCTTCCTCACCGCGTTTTCGTGATGCCGGATCGCGAGAACCTCGTAGCGTTCAGAGTCCGGCCGTACATATACCTCGATCACGTCGAGCTGCGGCACCTTCTCCGTCGGATGCAGCAGAAGCCAGCCCTCCGCCGCGCGGATCATCGATTCCCGCTTCCGCGCGTCGATCGCCTCCGCCGGGGAGAGCCCGCCCTCCGCGTGATCCGGGTACTGCCGCCGCGTCTTCACCTCGGCGAAGCAGAGCACCTCCCCGCGTCCGGCGACGATGTCGATCTCATCCCGCCCGACGCGCGCGTTGCGTTCGAGGATCGCCCAGCCCTCCGATTCGAGGTACAGCGCCGCGGAATTCTCCCCGATACGCCCGAGCTCCTTCGCGTTCATGACGGTGATCCCGCCGCCCGCTTTTCTTCGAGCGCGGCTTCGAGCGCGTCCCGGTCCCGCGTGAGGAACGACAGGAACGACACCCGGTGCTCCGGACAGGGGCCGAATTCGTACACCGCGAGCTTGTGCTCCTTCGTCGGATAGCCCTTGTGCTTCGCGAAGCCGTAGTCCGGGTATTCCCGGTCGAGCTCGACGAGCTGACGGTCCCTCGTGACCTTCGCGAGCACCGACGCCGCGGCGATGGACTGCGAGATCGCGTCGCCGTGGACCACCGTCTCGGACGGGACGCCGAAGTCCGTCGGACGGTTTCCGTCCACGAGGACGATGCCCGGGACGAGCGTCTGCTTCACCGTCTCCACCGCCCGGCGCATAGCGTGCAGGGAGGCCGCGAGGATGTTCGTCTCGTCGATCTCCCGCGCCGTCGATTCGGCGATCCCGTACGCCAGCGCCTGCGAGACGATCACGTCGTACAGGGCCTCGCGCCGCTTCTCCGTGAGCTTTTTCGAATCGTCGAGACCGGGGATCACGAGCCCCTCGGGGAGGATCACCGCCGCGGCGACGACCGGACCGGCAAGCGGACCCCGCCCAGCCTCGTCCGTCCCGCACACCGCCCCGAACCGCGCCGCAAATCCCGCGTCAAAGGTGTAGTCGAGCATAAAGACTCCGAAAAAAAGAATTATAGAAAACGAAATGATATGATTCACAAAGGGAAGTGCAGCCGTACCCTGTCAGGCCGCAGCCCGAAATTGCTGAAGCCGGCCCCCTCTTATTTGTAAAGTTCTTTGCGGTTTTGCCTGCAAAACAGGATTTCTTTCAGGAAAGCGACCGTCCTCCCCCCGTCTCCTGCGGCAGCTCCAGCGTGATCCGGCCGATCTTGGCTTCGCGGAACTCGTCGAGGAGGATATCGGCGGCGCGGGAGGTGTCCAGCTCACCGCCGGAGATGAGGAAGCCCCGCTTGCGCGCGACGGCGCAGAGGAGGTCATAGGGGGAGGCGTCCGCGAGGGCATCCGCGTCGAGCTTGTAGCGGGTGCAGAAGAGGTCCCGGTGCTCGCGGTAGAGATCGCGGCAGAGAGCCGAGGCCAGCTCCTCCGTGTCGAGGATCGCGTCCCGGATCGCGCCCGTGTAGGCGAGGCGTTCGCCCGTCTCGCGGTCGTCGAATTTGGGCCAGAGGACGCCGGGCATGTCGAGCAGCTCGATGCCCACGGACGTCGTGACCCACTGCTTCGTGAGCGTGACGCCCGGACGGTCCTCCACGCGCGCCTTTTTCCCGCCGCCGAGCCTGTTCACGAGCGAGGATTTCCCCACGTTCGGGATCCCGACGATCATCGCGCGCAGGGCACGGCCTTCCATGCCCTTCTCCGCGTAGCGACGCACCTTGTCGGCGAGGATCTTCTTCAAGGTCGGCGCGATCGATTTGATCCCGTCGCCCGTCACCGTGTCCACGGCGAGGGCGGAACCGTGCAGCGCGTCGATCCATTTCGCGGTCGAAGCGGGATCCGCCAGCGAGCTCTTCGTCAGCAGCGTCAGCCGCGGCTTCGTTCCGATGAGTTTGTCGATCTCCGGGTTTTTCGACGAGCGCGGGATACGCGCGTCCAGCAGCTCGATCACCGCGTCCACCTGCGAGAGGTTCTCCGTGATGAGCCGCCGCGTCTTCGCCATGTGCCCCGGAAACCATTGTATGTTCTGTGACGGCAAGGTTTCTGTCTCCTGTGAATGGTCCGGCTGCTCTCCCGCGGGAAAGACCGCCGGTGTGACGGTCAGTTTTCTTTGAAGGGATTCTCGAATACCGTGAATGCGTTTCTCGGCCAGACGCGCACGAGGGCGTGACCGACGACCGTGCGTACGTCGATCGGGCCGAGCTCCTCCTGACGGCTGTCGGCGGAGCCGTTGCGGTTGTCGCCCATGACGAAGATCTCGTGCTCGCCCAGCGTGATCGGCAGCTCGTATTCGCAGCCGAGGGTCACGCGCTCCGGATCGAGCCAGCGGTAGGGCTCCTCGACGATCGTGCCGTCCACCGTGAGCGTCCACGTGTCGAAATCGATGTCGACCGTCTGTCCGGGCGTCGCGATGACGCGCTTGACGATCGGCTGGGAGTACGGCGCGGCGTCGATGCGGTGGATGATGACGATGTCGCCCCGTTCGGGCTCGTAGGCGAGGTCGGAGACGATCAGCCGCTCGCCGTCGTGCAGGGTCTGGAGCATCGAGGAGCCATCCACGATCTGCAGACGGCACACGAAGGCGTAGACGAGCATGACGGTCACGGTCACGGTCGCGAGGACCTCGAAGAGATCGTAAAAGGTCCGCAGCGCCCGCTCCCGCATGGGAGGCTTCTTTTCCTCCTCCTGCGCCGTGTCCGGCGTATCCGGCGTCTCCGGCTCCTTCGGCTCCTTCGGCTCCTTTGGCTCCTTTGGAAGATTGTTTTCGTTCATACAGCATGCCTCGGAATCAAAGTTTATTACAATATTATACCACACCGCGGGTGGGTTTGCAAGAGGAGGGAGAGGAGAATTATGAATTACGAATTGCGAATTATGAATTCGTCTCCCTTCCTTTATTTGCGCGCTGGCGCTTGCGGGCGGGGAGCCCCCGCGGGCAAAAGGCGAGCTCACCTCCGGCAAGCTCGCGGTTGCAATCTCGTTTTGT
>CACZSA010000152.1 GCA_902783705.1 uncultured Ruminococcus sp. | reverse complement strand
TCTACGGCGACCGCACGGCCCTCATCGAGAAGGCGGACGCGGCCCTTGCGAAGGTTCAGTAATTCGGCAAAACGAAAAGAGCTCCCGCGGGGGCTCTTTTTTGTTTTTCATTTCCGGATGACTTTTTCGACCCGCGCGGCGGTGAATTGCCCGGCGACGCCCGTGAACAGGCCCGCGAGGATCCCCGAAACCGTGAGGATCGGGAAATACCAGAAGACCGCGAGGGTGCGGGTGACGGCGGCGGCGACGAGGAGCTGACCGATATTGTGGAAGACCGCGCCGATGACGCTCGCGAGCCAGATCTGCGATCTGTCGAGGAGGCGGCGGGTGACGAGCATCGAGCAGAAGCAGAGGAGTCCTCCCGCGAGGCTGTACCAGAGCGCCATGATCTGCCCGGAGAAGATGCCGCCGAGGAGAATGCGCGCGAGAAGAATCCCCGCCGCGTCCGCGGGGGTGAAGATGAAGACGGCGACGACCGTCACAATGTTCGCCAGCCCCAGTTTGACCCCCGGAATGCCGACGGAGAGGGGGATGTGCAGCTCGATCACGAAGATCGTCAGGGCAATGGCGGTGAGAAGCGCGTCGAAAACCAGACGCCGGACGTTTTTATGCATGGCTTCACCTCATCCGGAGACGCCGTCGAGCCGGAGCGCCTCGTCCGCAGGACTCTCCTCGAGGCGGATGACGAGGCGGTGCGGCAGGCAGACGATCGGCGCCGCGCTGTCCGAGATCCACCCGGCCTCGACGCAGATCTTGTCCGGGCAGTCCGCAGAGACGATGCGGATGCGTCCCGGCTCCACGCGGACCGTGTTCTCCCCGGAGGCGTCCGAGAGTGTGAATTCGTACGGCTCCGGCACCCGCGAGAGATCGACGGAGCGCACGCAGACGCCGTCCCGGTAGATGTTCGCCACCGTCCCGGGCGCGCGGCGGTTATGAAGGATCCACGCCCCCGCGGCGCAGAGCACAAGGACGGCGAGCACACAGAGGAGCGGGATCGTTTGGTTTTTTGTCATCTTTTTCATGTGTCCATCATAGCATGAAAATCCGCCGTTGTCAAGGGGTTCGGACGGATCGACGGATTTTTGGTTGCATATCGCTAACTCCGGGGTGGGTGTTGACTAACCGCGCGGGATGTGGTATGATGGAGGAAAATCAAGCAGAAGCGGAGTACCGGAATCATGGAGAAAATCAGGACGCTCTCCGTCCTCGGACCGACGGCGTCGGGAAAGACGGGGCTTGCGATCGGGCTGGCCAAGGCGCTCGGGGGCGAGGTCGTCTCCTGCGACTCAATGCAGCTCTACCGCGGGATGGACGTCGGGACGGCGACCCCGGACATGGACGAGCGGGACGGCGTTGCGCATCACATGTTCGACATCATGGACCCGGAGGAGGAGTTCTCCGCCGCCGATTACGCCCGCCTGGCCGCCCCGGTGATCGCGCAGATCGACGCCCGGCATCACCTGCCCATCCTCTGCGGCGGGACCGGGATGTATTACGACGCGCTGATGCGGATCACGGGCTTCGGCGAGGGCGAGCGGGATGAAGAGCTGGTGGCCTCGCTCTTCGCCTACGCGGAGGAACACGGACCGGAGGCCCTTCACGCGCGGCTCAAAGCGGTCGATCCCGCGGCGGCAGAGGCCATTCACCCGAACAACGTCCGCCGGGTGGTCCGCGCGCTCGAGATCTATGAGACGACGGGGAAGACGAAGACGGAGACCGACCGCGCCCAGACCGCCGGGGAGATCCCCTACGACGACTGCCCGATCATTCTGACCTTCGAGGACCGCGCCCTCCTCTACGAGCGGATCGAGCGGCGGGTTGACCTCATGATGGCGGGCGGACTGGAAGCGGAGGCGCGCGCTCTCTTCGCTCCGGGGAGGGAGGTCGCGCGGACGGCGGCGCAGGCCATCGGATACAAGGAATTTCTCCCGTATTTCCGCGGGGAATGTCCGCTTGCGGACGTCACGGCGGCGATCAAGCTCGCGACGCGCCACTACGCCAAGCGGCAGATGATCTGGTTCCGCCGCTATCCCGACGCCCTGCGGCTCGCGCCCGACGAGGGAGGCCGGATGAAATCGCCCGACCGCCTCCTCGAAGAAGCCCTCGTGCTGCGGGAAGAATGGGAAACGAAAAAAAACAAATAATTTTATGTCGGACCCCTTGACAGGGGAGAGGGACTGTGCTATAATATCGTCAGCCGATATAACGGAAACGGATAGATCGGAGGACGATATTTTTGCGAGGTGATGAAATGGCAGAAGCGGCATTGACCGAGGCGGTCTATTATATCCTTCTGTCGCTCACGGAGCCGATGCACGGATACGGGATCATGCAGAACGCGGAAGCCCTGTCCGGCGGGCGGGTCCGTCTGGCGGCGGGGACGCTCTACGGCGCGCTCAGCACGCTGGTCACGAAGGGATGGATCGAAAGCGTCCCGGACGGCGGCGAGGGCGGAAGACAGAAGAAATACCGGATCACGCCATCGGGGCGGGAGGTTCTCCGGGGCGAGTTCGCGCGGCTCCGGGAGCTGTACGAAAACGGCGCGCGGATATTGGGGGAAAACAAATGAGAAAAACCGTACACAAGCTGATATGGGGCTGGGATTTCGACAAGGAGGAGGCATGGCTGAACGAGATGGCGGCAAAGGGCCTTTCCCTCATCGCTGTCGGGCTGTTCCGCTATGATTTCGAGGAGACGGAGCCCGGCGAGTATCAGGTCGCGATGGAGCTGCTCGAGCACGGACCGAACCATCCGGAGTCTCAGCAGTATTTCAAGTTCCTCGAGGAGACCGGCGTCGAGCATCTGGGCTCGGTTTACCGCTGGGCGTACTACCGCAGAAAGACGGCGGACGGCCCGTTTGAGGTCTTCTCGGACAAGGAATCGCGCATGAAGCATCTCATCCGGATTCTCTGGCTCGTCGCGCTGATCGCGGGCGTCAATTTCTATGCCGGAGCCTATAACCTGTGGATTTTCTATCTCTGGCGCAATCCGATCAGCCTGCTCGGGCTGATCAATCTGGCCCTCTGCGCCCTCTGCTGCTGGGGGATCTGGAAGCTCTGGAAGAAGATCAAGCGCCTGAAGGACGACGGGGAGATCTACGAATAAGCACCGAACAAATCAAAAAGGGACTGTTTTTGCGGCAGTCCCTTTCCCTTTATTACAGTTCGATCCCGAAATACTTCCGGTAGATCTCCGCGCGTTCGCCGTCGTCCCCGATCTTCTTCTCGAACGGCGTCTCCCCGTGCCAGATGCGGAACATGTCGCCGTCGACCGTGATCCGGCCCTCCTCCGTCTTGATCGAGAGGGCGGGCTCATCGCGGAACGGACTCTCCGGCGCATGCTCGCACCAGAACGACGGCATCACGTAGTCGATGTTCAGCTGAATCTCCTCGGTGAAGCTGTAGAACCGTCTCCATGCCCCCTTGTGCCAGTCGGAAATCACCCATCCGAAGAAGGGCTCCCGTCCGAGACGGTAGGTCTCCCCGCAGACGGTTGTCTCCACGCCGTCCTCGAAGGGCAGGGGACGCTTGAACGCCGCCTGACCGATCCCCGCGTCGCAGATCCAGCGCGTGCCGTCCGACGCCTCCGCGATGATGACCCGGTGACGCCGCATCGGGATCTCGGTTTCCCCGCGCAGATACCGCGCCATGAGCTCGCTCACCTTGTAGCCGAGGGAGCGGAGCAGCTCGCCGAGGAAGCCGTTGATCTCGAAGCAGTAGCCCCCGCGGTGACGGACGACGATCTTGTCGTAGAGGGCGCCGTAGTCGAGAGAGAGCGGGATCCCGGCGACGATGTCGAGGTTTTCGTAGGGCACGTGCGTCGCCATGGCGAACTGAATGTCGGAGAGGAGCTCCGGTGTCGGGGCGGCATCCGGGTCGTATTCCATCCCGATGCGGGAGAGGGCGGCGGTGATTTGTTCGGTTGTGTACATAGTCATTCTCCTGTCAGTTGTAGGATCCCGGTTCCTTGATTTCCCCGGAGCGGTAGGCCGCGAGGAGGACCGAGAGGTCGGCGATACGGGTGGCAAGCTCCTCTCCGATGTCGGTGTCCGCGACGTTCACGCGCCGCTCCATCTTCTCGACGACGGAGACGGACGGCGTGATCTCGCCCGGGGTGTGCTCCGCGAGCCGGAGGCTGTGGGAGTCGTAGATGAGCGTGTAGCCGGCGATCCCGGTCTTGACGCGGTAGGCCTTCGAGATGCCCCCGTCGATGACGAAGAGGCGTCCGCCCGCTCGCACCGGGGTCTGTCCCTCCGCGCGGATCACCGGGACGTGTCCGTTCACGATGTGCCCGCGCCGGGGATCGAGCCCGAATTCCGCGAGGATCTGCCCGCAGACCGCCGGATCGCGGCTCAGCTCATAGTACGGCGCGTAGTTCTCGCGTTTCAGCTCCGCCGCGTCGTCCCCGAGGAGCGTGCGCTCGAAGAAGGCGTTCTTGTCCTTGCCGTAGAGCGGGGAATCCGGGCCGCACCAGAGATACCAGAGGTAGTCGCGCGCGGCGATCTGCTCCGGCGTGTCGAATTCGCCGAAATACGCCCGCCGGGCCACCGTGTCGAGGCGGTCGAGGAGCGCGCGGCCCCGGAAGGTCTCGCCGTCGATCGCCACCTCCCGGAACGAGCCGTCCTCATTGAGCGGGATGCAGCCGTGGTAGAGCAGATTGCCGTTCACGGTCTTATACATCGAGCCGCGGGCATAGAGGGCGCGGATGTGGGCATTCAGCCGTCCGCTGTGGTGGAAGGAGGAGGCGAGGATGCGCATGAGGTCCTCTTCCTCCTTCGTCAGCCGGAGCGGATCGTCCGGGTCGATCGTCGGGAAGGAGGTGTCGCGCAGGGCGTAGGTCCGGCCCCCGTGCGTGAGCGTGCCCGCGCGGAAATCGACCCGCTCGAAAAGGCGGCGCTCCTCCATCCCGTATTCCGGGTGATCCCGCATGAGCTGTCCTTCGAGCTTGAGCTGGATCACGGCGATGGCCTTGTGCATCTTCGCCGTCAGGGAGTATTCGACCGTGTCGTACATCACGTCGTCGAGGGTGTGGGGATAGAATTCCGCGCACGGATCCGCACCGTAGACCCGCTCGGCGAAGACGGAGAGGGGCCGCAGATTCAGCCCGTACCCGTCCTCGAGCACGTCGTAACTGTTGTAGCCGAGGGCGATCCGCACAACGTTCGCGATGAGCGCGCGGCATCCCGAGGCAGCCCCCATCCAGCTGATGTCGTGGTTGCCCCATTCGAAATCCACGTGCTCGTAGGTCATCAGCTCGTCCATGATCCGGTCGGCGCGCGGCCCCCGGTCGAAGACGTCGCCGATGATGTGGAGCCGGTCGACGGAGAGACGCCGGATCATCGAGCAGAGCGCGGCGATGAAGTCGTCGGCGATCCCGGTCGAGAGGATCGAGGAGATGAGCTCGGTATAGTAATACTCCCGGTCGACGTCGTCCGTCACGTTGAGGAGCTCGTCGAGGATCGCGCCGTACGCCCGGGGCATCTTCTTGCGCACCTCCGCGCGGGTGTATTTCGCGGAGACGGCCTCCGAGACGAGGATCAGACGGTAGAGGGTGATGGACCGCCATTCGTCGTCGATCTCCCCGGACTGGACCATTGCGCGCAGAATCTCCTCCGGGGCGTAGATCAGCTCGGCGAGCCGCCCTCTCTCCGCCGACGACAGGCTCTTTTCAAAGACGAGATCGATCTTCGTGCGGATCATCCCGGACGCGGAGCGGAGCAGGCGTGAGAAGGACTCGTACTCGCCGTGCAGGTCGGAGAAGAAGTACTCCGTCCCCTTCGGCAGGGTGCGCAGGGCGGAGAGGCGGATCATCTCGGCGGCGGCGGCTTCCGCAGTCGGGAATTCCCGGGCGAGCAGATGCAGGTATTTTTCGGATGCGGTGGGTTCGGTCATGGGAACCTCCATTTCGGATATCGCGCGGGGGAGGGGACGGCTTATTCCGCTTCCTCGAAGATTTTGTCGCAGAGACGGGCGAATTCGAGCGTCATCGCGTGCGGGCAGACCTCGCTCTCCGTCCGGCCCGCACGGATGCAGCGGACGGCCTCTTCGATCTCGTAGGTGAAGCCGTTCTTCGTTTCGTTGTCGATGAAGTGCTCGACGAGGCGGCCTTCGCGGTAGAGGTACGCTTCGTTCCCGACGTGGGAGTGCGGCAGAACGATCCGTCCGTCGGTCCCCTCGATGAGGAGGCGCTCGTCCGGGGAGCAGGCGACCGTCGAGCGGCAGACCCCGATCATGCCGTTCTCAAAGCGGAGCAGGACGGCGTCCGTGTCGTCGACCCCGGTCGCCATCTTCGTCGCCTCGACGGAGGAGCGTAGGACGGGAGAACCTGCAACCCAGGTGAGGACGTCGTAGGAATAGACCGTGATGTCGAGCGCCGCGCCGCCGCCGAGCTTCGGGTTGTTGATCCGGTTCTCGGGATCGGGAGAGGAGCGGAAGCCGATCGACATCTCGCCGAATACCGGGCGTCCGATGCGCCTCGCGGCAAGCCATTCCCGCGCTTTCATGACGGGCGGCAGGAAGCGGCTCCACATGGCCTCCATCGAGAAGATCCCGCGCCTCTCCGCTTCGGCGAAGAAGGTTTCGGCCTCGCGGGAATTCTGAAACATGCTCTTCTCACAGAGGACGGGCACGGCATGCGCGAGGCAGAGCATGGCGAGCTCGAAGTGCGCGTCGTGCGTGACGGCGATGTAGACGCAGTCCGGGCGCTCCTCCTCGAGCATCTTTTCGTAGCTGTCGTAGTAAGCGGGCAGGTTGTGCCGGGCGGCGAAATCCCGCGCGCGGTCGATGGACTTTGAGGAGATCGCCGTGACCTCGACGTCCGGGATCAGCGAGACGGCGTCGCAGAATTTGTTGGCGATCCCGCCCGCGCCCATAATGGCAAAACGGAACATGGGTTGTCCTCCTGTTCGTGATTGTTTATTGTTCGGGCCGGTATGTCCAGCCGTGTTCGTCGTGATAAATCATGAGACGGGTCATGCCGCCGTCGACGGTGAGGTTTTCCCCTGTGATGAAGCCGGCGCGCGGCGAGCAGAGGAAGAGGACGGCTTCGGCGATGTCGTCCGGATTGCCCACCCGTCCGACGGGCTGCTGGACGGCGTCCGGACCCTCATAGACGCGGTATTCCGTGTCGATCCAGCCGGGCGAGATCGAATTGACCCGCACGCGCGGACCGAGGCTCGCCGCCATGGCATGCGTGAGCGCGGAGATCCCGCCCTTCGCCGCCGTGTAGCTCTCGGTCCCCGGCATGCTCTGGCGGTCGCGGGAGGAGGAGATGTTGACCACCGCCGCCCCCTCGCCGAAGAGGGGCATGAGGAGCTTCGTGAGATAGAACGGTGCCGTGACGCCCACCCGGAGCGCCCGCTCGAACGCCTCGTAGGAGCAGCTTTCGATCCCCCGCATGAGGGGCGGCGCGTTGTTCACGAGGCAGTCGACCCGCCCGTACTTCTCGCGGATGTGCGCGGCAAAGGCCTCGAGATCCTCCCGTTCCCCGACGTCGCCGACGAACTCCGCCGCGGGATTTGTGTCGATCACGGCGACCCGTGCGCCCTCCCGCTCGAAGGCCCGGACGCAGGCCAGCCCGATCCCGTGGCATCCGCCCGTCACGACGGCGATTTTGTCCTTGAATTCCATGTGCGGCTCCTTTTATTTCATAAACCTGTGGAGGGCACGTCCGTCCGCGCGGGTGAGGTCCCCGAGAAGATCGAGGATCCGTTCCCCCGATTCCGCGGGCGTTCTCCGGTAGACGGCGGCGGTGAAGTCCTCCCCGATCCATTTCTCCGGCGTCGAGTACTGCGCGATCCCCCAGCCGTAGGGCTTGCCCGTCCGGTCGCGGAGATAGACGAAATCGTCGATCACGACGTAGCACTCGTGCATCAGGCGTCCGAGAACCGTCTCAAAGCCCTTTTTCCCGCCCTTTTTGTAATTCCCGATCTCACGCAAGCTCCCCGTGAGGATGGGCGCGTGCGTGTCGATGAGGTCGAAGAGGTACTGATCCGCAAAGGACGCGAGCCCGTCGTCGAACCGTGCGTCGAAGTCGTAGCCGTCCCTTCGCCAGTTCGCGAGATCGGCGAAGACCTCGCGGCTCACGAAGGCGGCCTTCTTCTCAAAGAATTTGCCATAGGCGCACCCGGTCTCGCGGATCACGGGGCCCTTCCATTCCCAGACGCCTTCTTCAGACGAAAACCACGCCTCGGGCGCGACGTGCTCCTCGATCGAGAAGCCGGGGATCGAATTCTGAAAGAGCGGCACGATCCCGAAGCGTCCGACGGCGTCGACGAGATCGGCCTTCGTGCGGATGAGAAAATCGAAGACCGCCACGTCAGCGTCCTCCGAGGATGCGGCGGAGCACTTCGATGAGCGCGTCGGTCTTCTCGTCGCTCGTCGCCCAGCTCGTGCAGAGCCGGATGACGGAATGCCCCTCGTCCGCCTTCTCCCAGAAGGTGTAGACGACCTCACGGGAGAGGGCCGCAGCCTCGTCGTTCGAAAGGATCGGGAAGAGCTGATTTGTCGGGGAGGGCACGGCGAGCGGGATGCCGAGCTCATCGAGCGCCGCGCGGACGCGGTCAGCCTGACGGACGGCGTTTTCCGCGATCTTTTGGTACAGCCCGTCCGTGAAGAGCGCGTCGAACTGGATCCCGAGGACCCGTCCCTTCGCGAGGAGCGCGCCCTGCTGCTTGATGTGCGTGAAGAAGTGCTTCGGGGCGTTCCCGCGCGGGAAGACGACCGCCTCGCCGAGGAGCGCGCCGACCTTCGTCCCGCCGATGTAGAAGCAATCCGTGAGCTGCGCGATGTCCCCGAGCGTCACGTCGGTGCCGGGCGTCGCGAGGGCGTATCCCAGCCGCGCGCCGTCGAGGAACACGAGCAGGGAATAGTCGTCGGCGACCTGCCGCAGGGCGGTGAGCTCGTCTTTCGTGTAGAGTGTGCCGTACTCCGTCGGATGCGTCAGATAGAGCGCGCCCGGCTGGACCATGTGGCGGCATCCGTCCTTGTCGGCATAGAAATCCGCGAGGTAAGCGCGCACAGTCTCCGCGTCGAGCTTGCCGTCCCGGTGGGGGAGGGCGAGGACCTTGTGCCCGGTCGATTCGATCGCGCCGCCCTCGTGTCCGTTGACGTGTCCCGTGACGGGCGAGAGGACGCCCTCGCAGGTCGAGAGGATCGCGGAGAGGACGAGGCGGTTGGTCTGCGTGCCGCCGGAGACGAAGAAGACGTCGGCACGAGGGGCACCGCAGGCCCGGCGGATCTTTTCGGCGGCAGAGCGGCAGTACTCGTCCTCGCCGTAGCCGGGCTGGGGATCGAGATTGGTTTTCATGAGCTCCTCGAGGACGGCGGGATGCGCGCCTTCGATGTAATCGCTGGCAAAGGAAAGCATAGGAAGCCTCCGGGATTCGTTTTGCTTTATTTTACCAGATTTTCCCGGGAAATACAAGAGGATCGAGGGACTTTGCGTCCTCTCACGCGGCGTTTTTCGGGCGGCGGAGGAGGGAGAGGACAAAGAGCGCGAGCAGGAGGGCAGCGAGGACGGACGGAGACACGGCGGGGATCGGTGCGAGCGCGTCGACGGCGGGCGTCATCGGATAAAGGGCGGTCCACGCGGCGGAGACGGCGGCGAGGAGGGATGCGAGGACGAGGCGGGTGAGGAGATACGGTTTGACGGACAGTCCGGCCTCCCCCATGGGCGCGGCGATCTGCATGAGGACGGCGAGCCCTCCGAATCCGACGGCGGCGCCGGACAGCGCGGCTCCCGCGATCCCGCCGACGGACGCGCCGAACGCCGCTCCCGCGGAGAATTCAAAGATCAGCCGGACGAGCGGGGAGAGGGGCGGGCAGAGTTTTTCCGCGACCGAGGCGGCGACGGAGAAGAAGACGACCGCCGCGGTGAGCGTAAGGCATCCCGCCCCGGCCTGCCCGATCGCGTCCGTGAGATCCCGGGCGAAGGACGACGGTGCGGACGCGGGGAGCTCCGGATTCGCGCGCTTCCCCGGGCGGAAGAGCAGGAAGAGGCCGAGGAGGACGGGGAGCTGTGCCGCGAGCAGGAGCCAGCCGTACCGCGCGTCGCCCCACATTCCGCCGAGGACGCCGACGAGGAAGGCCGGGGAAGCGGAGGAGGAGAGAGCTGCGAGAAGCTCGGCGTCGCGCTTTCCGATCCGTCTCTCACGGAAAAGCGCGGCGGCACAGACGGCCCCGACCGGAAATCCCGCGGCAAGCCCTGTGAGGAGGACGGTGAGGACGGTGCCGCGCTTCATCCGGCGCACGAGGAGGGACGCGGCGGCGGAGGCGGGGAAGAGCGCGGGGACGAGCGAGGCGGCGCACCGGGACATGGCATGTGCTGCGCTCTCCCGGACCGTGTCAGGGAAGCGGAGAAAGGAGATGAGCGCGAGGAGGGCGAGGGCGGCGGGGAGGATCTCGGTGAGGCGGCGGGCGTGCGGCATGGCGGCTCCTTGCATAAAGTCCGGGGCGGACGGAATAGAATCTGACGGTATTTCTATGCGCGGGAGGGCGGAAAATTGCCGGAGAAACAGGAGAGAAGAAGGCGGCGGACCCTCGGCGAGGCCCTGGCGTCCCTCCTCGAGATCCCCCCGGACGCCGTCGTGCCGATGACGGTCTGCACCGTCCGGGGACGGCGGGAGATCGAGGCGGCGGGATGCGGCGGGATCCTCGAATACGGACCGGAGCGGGTGACGCTCGCGGCGGACGGCGGGGTGATCGTCATCGAGGGGCGGGGCCTCGGGATCGAGGATTTCACGGACGGCGCGGTCCTCGTGCGCGGGGAGATCTGCTCCGTGACGTTCGGGGAGGAGGCGTGAGATGGGGATCCGGTCGTACCTTGCGGGCTGGCGGGAATTCACCTTTGCGCGGGCATCCCGGACGGCGGTGTTCGACGCGATGTTCCGCGCGGGGATCCCGCTCCGGCATGAGCGGACAAGAGGGGAGACGACGTCCGTGCGGATCCGGGAGGAGGATGTGCGCGGGGCCTCCCTCGTCCTGGCAAGCCTCGGGATCGAGGCGGAGATCGGGGAGAGACATGGGCTGCCCGCCGCGCTCGCGTTCTGCCGGGAGAGGCCGGGGATCCCGCTCGGGCTGCTCCTGCTCGCCGTCTGGCTGCGGTATTCCGGCGGGCTCGTGTGGGATATCCGCATCGAGGGGAACACCAAGACCCCGGAGGCGGCGATCGTCTCGCAGCTCGCGGACCTCGGCTTCGGGATCGGGACACATTGGCGGGAGACCGACTTCGACCAGCTCCACGCGGATTACGTCGCGGCGCAGAACGACATCGCCTGGCTCTCCGTCTACATGGACGGGACGGTCGCGCGGGTACAGGTGCGGGAGCTCTGGGCGGACGGCGCGCGGGGGGATCGGACGCATACGGGCGCGAACGTCGTGGCGGGGGAATGCGGGGTGATCGAGGAGGTGAACGTCTTCGAGGGCACGGCGGCGGTGCGGGCGGGGGACGTGATTCGCCCGGGCGAGGTCGCGATCTCCGGGGTCATCGAGAAGAAGGACGGCGGGTTCCGCTGGGAGTACGCCGCGGGGGAGGTCTGGGCGTCGGTCCCGGTGCCTCTTTCGGTCGAAATCCCCCTCGAGCGGGTGGAAAGACGCCCGACGGGGGTGGAAAAGACGTCTTTTTCGCTGAAAATCTTTAAAAAATCCATAAAACTTTCCGGAAACTATGGATTTGACCCCGCCACTTATGATAAAATAGATACAATCGGACGAATATGCCTTCCGGACGGCACGCCGCTCCCTGTGTGGGTGGAGAAGACCGTCTGGCGCGAGACCGGGACTGAGACCGTGACCCTCACCGCCGATGATGCTGAGGCGGAGGCAAGGGCACAGATGCGGCAGCTGGTGCGCGAGGAGACGGAGGGCGGCGTCCTGCTTGAAAAATCCTTCCGCGGCTCGCTCCGGGACGGCGTATGGCGGCTCGACGGACTTCTCACCGTCAGCCGGCAGATCGGCGTCACGCGGGAATTCGCGGTGGAGGACGAGAAATCATAACGGAGATGCCCATGGCACAGAGAAAGATCACGACAGCCTCCTCGGAGGTCACATCACGCCTTTTCGGCAGCTTCGACCGGAACGTCAACCGGCTGGAGAGCGAATTCGGCGTCCGTATCCGGAATATACAGAATCAGAATGACGACGGGGACACGATCACCGTCGACGGCGAGGAGCCCGGCGTCGGGATGGCGGCAGACGCGCTCGGCTACCTGCGGCGCATCGTCACGTTCGGCGACGAGCTGACCGACCAGAGCGTCGACTACATCATCGGCATGGTGAAGGAGGGCCGGATGTCCGAGCTCTCCGCGTTCGACGACGACTGCTTCTTCGTGACGGCGAAGGGCAAGCCGATCAAGCCGAAGACCGTAGGACAGAAGAAATACCTCGAGCTCATAAAAAAGAACACCATCGTCCTCGGCGTCGGTCCGGCGGGCACGGGCAAGACCTATCTCGCGGTCGCCGCGGCGGTGAAGGCCCTGCGCGCGCACGAGGTCTCCCGGATCATCCTCACGCGTCCGGCGGTGGAGGCCGGGGAACGCCTCGGATTCCTCCCGGGGGACCTGCAGAGCAAGATCGACCCCTACCTCCGCCCGCTCTACGACGCGCTCTATGAGATGCTCGGGGCGGAGAGCTGCGCGAAGATGATCGAGAAGATGACCATCGAGATCGCGCCGCTCGCCTACATGCGCGGACGGACCCTCGACGATTCCTTCATCATCCTCGACGAGGCGCAGAACACGACGCCCGAGCAGATGAAGATGTTCTTAACCCGTCTCGGCAACGGCTCGAAGGCGGTGGTCACGGGCGACCTGACCCAGACCGACCTGCCGCGCGGCACGAAGAGCGGGCTGTCGATCGCCTCGCAGATCCTCAAAAACATCGACGACATCGGCATCCACGAGTTCAACGAGCGCGACGTGGTCCGCCACCGCCTCGTGCAGAAGATCATCATGGCCTACGACCGGTACGAGCACGAGCGCGCGGTCCGGGCAAACGAACGCCGCGAGGAGAGCCGCGAGAAGAAGCAGTACAGACCGAAGAGGACGTGACAAAAATGAAGCTGCACATCGATTTTTCAAACGATCAGACAAAAAAGAAGGCCGGGTTCGCCATGCGCCGCCTCATCAAAAAGGCCGTGCGCGGGACGCTCGAATGCGAGCATTTCGATCGGGACGCGATGGTGTCCGTGACCTTTACGGACAACGAGGGGATCCGGGAGAAGAACCGCGAATTCCGCGGGATCGACGCGCCGACGGACGTGCTCTCGTTCCCGATGTACGACATGAAGAACGGCGATGTGCCCGCCCCGGGTGAGATCTGCGAGCTCGGCGACATCGTATTGTCCCTCGAGCGCGCGGCGGAGCAGGCGGAGACATACGGCCACAGCTACGAGCGGGAATGCGCGTTTCTCACCGTCCATTCGGTCCTGCACCTGCTCGGCTACGATCACGTGAACTCCGAGGAGGAGGACGCTGAGATGCGCGCGCATCAGCGGACCGTCATGAAGCACATCGGCCTGGAAGTGAAGCAAAGAGAGGAAAAAGAATAACATGAGAACCGCATTTATCGCCATCGTCGGACGTCCGAACGTCGGCAAGAGCACCCTGATGAACCACCTCCTCGGCGAGAAGGTCGCGATCGTCTCCCCGAAGCCGCAGACCACGCGGAACCGCATCGCCGGGATCCTGACCAAGGGCGAGGATCAGTATGTGTTCCTCGACACGCCGGGCGTCCACCACGCGAAGAACAAGCTCGGCGAATACATGATGAAGTCCGTGCGCTCCTCGGTCGGGGCGGCGGACGCGGTGATCCTCATCGCCGAAGCGGGATACCCCGCCGGAGAAATTGAAAAGAACCTGATCGGTCAGATCGAAAAGGCCGGCCTGCCCTCGATCCTCGTTTTGAACAAGATCGACCTCGTGAACCGCGAGAAGCTCGCCGAGACCATCGCGGGGTACGCCGCCCTGCACAGCTTCGACGCCGTGGTCCCGACCGCCGCCGCAAACGGCAAGAATGTCGACGAGGTCCTCGAGGAATGCGCGCAGTTTCTCTACGAGGGCGACTGGATGTTCGACGGCGACAGCCTCACGGACCAGCCGGAGCGCCAGATCGCCGCGGAGATCATCCGGGAGAAGACCCTGCGTCTCCTCTCCGACGAGGTCCCGCATGGCACCGCCGTCGTCATCGAGGAATTCAAGGACGAGGAGGATATCCTCCGCATCCGCGCCGAGATCTACTGCGAGAAGCAGAGCCACAAGGGCATCATCGTCGGCAAGAACGGCGAGACGCTCAAACGCATCGGGACCTACGCGAGAGAGGACATGGAGGAATTTTTCGGCACAAAGGTGTACCTCAACCTCTGGGTGAAGGTCAAGGAGAAGTGGAGAGACAGCGAGGCGTCGCTTTACAATCTCGGCTTCCGTCCCGAGGACGTGCAGTAATCCGCCATGGAAGAGCTCGAGATCGACGGCCTCGTCGTACGGGAGACGGCGACGGGCGAGGCGGACAAGCTCATCACCCTGCTGACGGCGGAGCGCGGGCGGATCACGGTGAGCGGCAAGGGCGTCTCGTCCATGCGCTCGAAATACGCGGCGTCCGCGCAGATGTTCGCGTACAGCACCTTCCTCCTCCGGCGGCGGACGAAATACTGGTACATCGCCGACGCGTTCTTCATCGACAACTTCATGGAGCTGCGCTACGACGTGGAGCGCCTCGCCCTGGCGAACTACCTCTGCGACGCGGCGTGCGAGTTCGCGCAGGAGGAGATCGAGAACGAACCGCTCATGCGCCTGACGCTGAACGCGCTCTGGGCGGCGGCGAACAAAAAGGAGATCCCCCTCGAGCGCATCCGCGCCGCGTTTGAATTCCGGCTCGCGGTGCAGGAGGGGTTCATGCCGGACCTCTCGGGCTGCGGGATCTGCGGGCGGGACGTGTCGGGCGAGGATTCGACGCTCGACGTGATGAACGGGCGTCTGCTCTGCAAAAAGTGCCGCACGCTCCTCGAAAACGATCCCGAATACCTCGCGGACGAGACGGCGAAGATCCTTATCCGGGTCAGCCCGCCCGTCCTCGCGGCTCTGCGCTTCATCGAGGAGGCGCCGCAGAAGAAATTCCTGTCCTTCGCGCTCGAGCGGCCGGAGCAGTCGCTGTTGAACGTCGTCTGCGAGCGGTATCTTCTCAACCACATCGAGCACGGCTTCTCGTCGCTGGAGTATTATAAGAAGGTGCGGACATAAAAAGCCCCGCCCATGATGAGCGGGGTGGGGGGATTATTTGGCATTCACCGGGTTCATCGCGCGAATTCGCGCCGCGATGTTCTGATACTCCGGTTCGTCTTTGACGACTTCAAACCATCCGGTGCCATTTCCTCCTATTGTTGCTATCATATCATAGAAACATGATGTCATGGTATCGGATTCTGAGACCAGTGGATCGAAATCGTTAAGGCGGGAACCGTTCACGAGATCAAGAACAGACGTGTGGAACGAAAACACATACTCCGGTGGACGGGACATGACGATTTCGGCGAGTTCAACTGCTTTTCGCAAAGCATCATATCCATCGGTTCTATTTCCGAGCAGGAACCGATAACGGGCAAGACGCATCAGAATATAAGTACGTTCGCTGATCCAGCCGTCTTCGTCGTCAGAGGGGTCGCGCAGACAGTCAATGATGCGAAGCGCGCACTCCAACCCGGTCGCCCATGAAGCAGGATCTTCCCGATCACCTTCTGCCCGTTTGCCGAAATAATGGATGAAGCTGTAATCCAATTCGGCGAACAGATTTTTCTGACGCTGCCTGTTGCAGTTATCAATTTCTTCACGATAATCGTACCGTTCTTCATAAAGTCGGGGACTGGTATATTGCCATGCGGTTAATTGTTCCCAGCGCGAGAGTTTGTCTTCGTCTTCAAATAGGTACATAAAACGGACGGCTTCGCTTTGGGCGTCCGTTCCGACAAGGGATTCGCACAGTTCCCGCACAATGGGGAGCGCTTGCTCGCGTTCCATGCATTTGTGAATGACAAGATCGTAGAGCGCTCTGACGGCAAAGGAAGGATGATCCGGGAATTCCCGGTATGCCTCCATTGAGGTTCTGAAGTGTTCCATCGTACCGTCTCCAGTGCTGAGCGCAGTCCGATAGTTCTCCAGCCGCTTCTCCCGCTCCGTGTTCCGCGTCTCCTCATCCGCCCCGAGCAGGATGTCCGTCGTGACGCCGAAGTGCGCGGCGATCTTCGGGAGCAGTTCGATATCGGGATACGCGTCGCCGTTCTCCCAGCGGCTGACCGCCTGAAAGGACACGCCGAGTATTTCGGAAAGCCCTTCCTGCGTCTCATTCCTTGTTCGCCGCAGATTCCGTATTCTTTCTCCAATCGGTAACATATATACATCCTTTCTGAAAATACAAATTGTTTGAACCGGTTCTGACTCTATGATACCAGAAACCGGCCCGGGAATCAAGAAATTGTTCCGTGAGTTTTCCGGGGAAGTTTTCAATCACACCGTGAGTTTTTCAATCGCGGAACGCACCATGAGGTACCATGCATGAACGCAAAAGCCCTGACTACCCTTGAATTTGACAAGATCCTCGATCTCCTCGCCACCCACGCGCAGACCGAGGGGGCGGCGGAGATGGCGAGGCGGCTGACCCCGACCTCCGACATCGACAAGGTCCGCCTGCGCCTCGCCCATACGACGGACGCGAAGACCCTGATCGGGCTGAAAGGCCTTCCCTCCTTCGGCAGAGTGACGGATATCCGGCCCTCCGTCGAACGCGCGGAAAAGGACGCGATCCTCTCCCTGCGCGAGCTTCTCGACTGCGCCGCCGTCCTGCGCACCTCCCGGACGCTCCTCGACTACGTGAAGAGCGACCGCACGCCCGACACCTCCCTCGCGGAGATTTTCGAGCGGCTGACCCCCAACCGTCCCCTCGAGGACAAGATCACCCGCTCCGTCGTGGCGGAGGATTTTGTCGCGGACGAGGCCTCCCCGGAGCTCTCCGACATCCGCCGCAAGAAGCGGAACACGGACGCGAAGATCAAGGAGATCCTCCAGCGCTACACCTCCGGGCAGTCCAAGTATCTGCAGGAGAATATCGTCACCACCCGCGGCGGACGCTTCGTCATCCCGGTCAAGGCCGAATACCGCAACGAGGTGAAGGGCCTGATCCACGACACCTCCTCCTCCGGCGCGACGATCTTCATCGAGCCGATGGCGGTCGTGGAGGCGAACAACGAGATGCGCGAGCTTGAGGCGAGGGAAGCGCATGAGATCGAGCGGATCCTGCGCGACCTCTCCGCGGGCGTCGCCGTCTCCGGGCAGACGATCGTCCTCGACTATCTCAACATCACGGAGCTGGCCTTCATCTTCGCGTGCGGCGAGCTCTCCTATCAGATGAACGCGGCGGCCCCGCAGATCTCGGACAAGCGCGTGATCGAGCTCAACCGCGCGCGCCATCCCCTCCTCGACAAGAAGACCGTCGTCCCGATTTCGATCTCCCTCGGGCGGAACTATCAGATGGTCGTCATCACCGGACCGAACACCGGCGGCAAGACCGTCACCCTGAAGACCCTCGGCCTCTTCGCGCTGATGACGCAGGCGGGGCTGCACATCCCGGCGGACGACACCTCCGTCATGGGCGTGTTCGACGAGGTCTTCTCCGATATCGGCGACGAGCAGTCCATCGAGCAGTCCCTCTCGACCTTCTCCTCGCACATGAAGGGCATCGTGACGATCATCGACAAGATGACCGAGAACTCCCTCGTCCTCTTTGACGAGCTCGGCGCGGGCACGGACCCGGTCGAAGGCGCGGCGCTCGCCATGTCGATCCTCGAGGAGACCCGGCTGAACGGGACCCTCTGCGCGGCGACGACGCACTATGCCGAACTGAAAGCCTACGCTATCGAGACGGACGGCGTCGTGAACGCGTCGTGCGAATTTGACGTCGAGACGCTCCGTCCGACCTACCGCCTCATCATCGGCACGCCCGGCAAGTCCAACGCCTTCGCGATCTCCGAAAAGCTCGGGCTGGCCCCCGGCATCGTCAAGCGCGCGGAGCACTTCGTCGACACGGGCTCGCAGAACTTCGAGACGGTGATCGCAAAGCTCGAAGCGGCCCGGATCGAGCTCGAAAAGGAAAAGGCTGCGGCGGAGCAGTCGCGGCGGGAATTCGAGGCCTACCGCGCAAAGTCCGAAGCGGAGCTCAAGGAAAAGCTCGCGGGCGCCGAAAAAGAAGCCGACCGGATGCGGAAGAAGGCGCAGGAGCTCCTCGACGGAGCCCGCGCGACCTCCGACTTCGTCATCACGGAGCTGGAGAAGGCGAAAAAGGAAAAGGATTCCGAACGCTTCGGCGAGGCGATCTCCGACGCGAAGAAGAGCGTGCGCCAGCGCGTGCGTGAATACGACGACCGGATGAATCCCGTCCTCGGAGCGGATGACGACGACGATTACGTCCTTCCGCGTCCCCTGAAAAAGGGCGACGTGATCCGCCACCGCAACCTCGGCACGCAGGGCGTCCTTCTCGAGGATCCCGACAAGAACGGCAACGCGAACGTCCGCATGGGCGTCGTGAAGATGCGCGTCAACGTCAAGGATTTACGGCTGCTCGAGGACGCGGAGGAGGCGAAGAAGGCCGAACAGAAGCGCGAGGCTAAGGCTCGTGCGCAGGTGACGAAGAGCTTCAAGCTCGAATGCGACGTGCGCGGGATGACGAGCGAGGAGGCGTGGTTCGTGGTCGATCAGTACATCGACTCCGCCATCGTCGCCGGCGTGCATCAGGCTACGGTCATCCACGGGAAGGGGACCGGCGCGCTCCGGAACGCCCTGCACAGCCAGTTCAAGCACGATAAACGCATCAAATCCTTCCGCGTCGGCGCGTACGGCGAGGGCGATTACGGCGTCACGGTGCTCGAATTGTGATTTGAACGGATGAATGGCGTCGCTCTTGTGTGAATTTTCAGTAAAATTTTGTAAGAAAATCGATAAATAATCATCAAACCGGCACGGGAGCCTCCTGTTTTTCGCGGGAAATCCATTGCAAAAACGGGAAAAGGGTGCTATAATAAGATGGTTCTGTATCCGAATCCGCGGATCCGGTTTTTTCGCGGCGGACAGGACCGTACAACGAACGGAACGGAGATTGAAACAAGACATGGTACGATTCAGATTCAGCGCGTTTTCCGACGAATATTCCGCCTCTCTCGACGAGCAGATCGAGGGACTTCTCCTCAATAAAATCAAGATGACCGAGCTCCGCGGCGTGGACGGGACGAACGTCTCCGACCTCACCCCCGCGCAGGCCGGCGACGTCCGCCGCAAGCTCGACGCGCACGGGATCACCGTGTCCGCCGTCGGATCCCCCATCGGCAAGATCGGCGTGACGGATCCCATCGAGCCGCACCTCGACAAGCTGCGCAACACGTGCGAGATCGCACAGGTTCTCGGCACCTCCCGTATCCGCGTGTTCTCCTTCTACATCCCGGACGGGAAATACGAGGAATACCGCGGCGAGGTCCTCGACCGGATGGGGAAGATGCTTGAGATCGGCGACGAATACGGCGTCAGGCTCTGCCACGAGAACGAAAAGGGCATCTACGGAGACATTCCGGAGCGCTGCCTCGACATCATGACGGCGTTCGACGGGCGCTACGGCTGCGTGTTCGATCCCGCCAACTTCATCCAGTGCGGCGCGGAGCCCTTCGAGCACGGCTTTGACCTTCTGAAACGCTACATTACTTATATGCACATCAAGGACGCGGAACCGAACGGAACCATCGTCCCGGCGGGCATGGGCATCGGGTGTGTCCCGGAGACCCTCGCCGTCATCAATATGCTCTATTCCGGCGACTTTGTGCTGACCCTCGAGCCGCATCTGCGCGTGTTCGCGGGGCTTGAAGCGCTGGAAGGCGGACCGCGCACCGCGCTCGGAAACGCATACGCCACCTCCGCCGAGGCTTTCGCCGCCGCCGCCGAGTATCTCCGCTGGTGCATCCCGAAGACCGCGCAGAGCCTCTGATCCCTTATAGAACAGAACAACACCGAACATAGAGCTTTGAGAAGGAGACCGATATGGCTGCGAAAAAAATGCTGGCTGTCGACCTCGGCGCGTCAAGCGGACGGGGGATCATCGGCGGCTTTGACGGCGAACGCTTTACCCTGGAAGAGATCCACCGCTTTTCGAACGATCCCGTGATGATGCCGGGCGGCTTCTTCTGGGATACGCTCCGGCTGCTGTTTGAAATCAAGACGGCGATCCTCAAATCGTCCCATGCGGGCGGGATCGATTCCGTCGGCATTGACACCTGGGGCGTGGACTACGGCTACCTCGACAAGTCGGGGACGCTGCTCTCGAACCCCTATCACTACCGCGACGTCCGCACCGAGGGGATCCAGGATTACGTCTTCGAAAAGCTGGCCCCGCGCAGCGAGATCTACCGCACGACCGGGATCCAGTCCCTCAATTTCAACACCCTCTACCAGATCGCGGCGGATCTGCGCGACCGTCCGTGGGTGGTGGAGAACGCCGAGACCCTCCTGCACATGCCCGACCTGCTCGGCTATCTGCTGACGGGCGAGCGGAAGAGCGAATACACGATCGTCTCGACCGGGGCGATGCTCGACGCGAGGACCAGAAAATACGCGGACGCGCTGCTCGAGAAATGCGGCGTGCCGAAGCGGCTCCTCTGCGGCCTCGTCGAACCGGGCTATGACATGGGAAAGATGCTCCCCGCGATCGAGGAGGAGACCGGAAACACGGGCGCGAAGATCCTGAAGGTCGCCGGACACGACACGGCCTCCGCGGTCCTCTCGGTTCCCGCCTCCGACGAAAACTTCCTCTATATATCGAGCGGCACATGGTCCCTCATGGGGATCGAGTCGCCCGAACCGGTGCTGGCCGACCTCTCGGAAAAATACGATTTCACGAACGAGGGCGGCGTCTTCGGAACGATCCGCGTGCTCAAGAACATTATGGGCCTCTGGATCGAACAGGAATCCCGCAGGCAGTGGAAGCGGGAGGGGAAGAGCTACACCTTCGACGAGCTCTCCGAAATGGCGCTCGCCTCGAAGCCTCTCCAGTCGATCGTCAACCCCGATGATCCGCTCTTCTCGACCGCCGGCAACATGCCGAAGCGCATCTGCGACTACTGCGCCCGGACCGGTCAGCACGTCCCGGAGAACGTCGGCGAGATCGTCCGCTGCATCTTCGAGTCCCTTGCGCTCCGGTACCGCTGGACCGCGGAAAAGCTCGAGGAGATGACCGGACGGAAGTACCCCGTCATCAGCATCGTCGGCGGCGGCACGAAGGAGAAAATGCTCTCCCAGTTCGCGGCGGACGCGTCCGGACGGGTCGTGATGGCCGGCCCCGTCGAGGCGACCACGCTCGGCAACATCGCCATGCAGTGCATCGCCACCGGGGAGATCCGCGACATGTGGGAGGCGCGCCGGGTGATCCGGGCCTCCTTCCCGATTGAAGAATATACGCCCGACGCCGCCCAGAAGAACGCGTGGGACGACGCATACGGACGCTTCCTCGCCCTCATCGGCGAATGAACGTCCTCCGAACATCCGACCTGCTTACCCGACTTTATCTCAATCTGAAAAGGAGCACAACATGCTGAACACCGAAAAAGCGCTGGAAATCGCGAGAAACGTATATGGCAAGTACGGCGTGGACGTCGACGCCGCGCTGAAGGCAACCGCTTCCACCCCCGTCTCCATCCACTGCTGGCAGGGCGACGACGTCGCGGGCTTTGAGGCTGCGGACGGCGACCTCACGGGCGGCATCCAGTCCACCGGCAACTACCCGTGCAAGGCGCGCAACATCGATGAGCTGAGAAAGGATTTCGAATTCGCGAAGTCCCTCATCCCCGGAAAGAAGAAATTCGCGCTTCACGCGATCTACCTCGATTCGAACGGCAAGAAGGTCGCCCGCAACGAGATCGGCCCGGAGCACTTCACCTCCTGGATCGACTGGGCGAAGGAACAGGGCCTCGGCCTGGACTACAACCCGACCTTCTTCTCACATCCCCTCTCCGCCGACGGCTTCACCCTCTCGTCCGACGACGAAGGCATCCGCAAGTTCTGGGTCGAGCACGGTATCCTCTCCCGCAAGGTCTCCGAGGCGTTCGGCAAGGCCACGGGTCAGCCCTCCGTCATCAACTTCTGGGTTCCCGACGGATTCAAGGATATCCCGGTCAACCGGAAGCGCAAGAGAGAGAACCTCGCCCGCTCCTACGACGAAATCTTCGCCGAGAAGATTTCGAAGGACTACAACCTCGACGCCGTCGAATCCAAGCTCTTCGGCATCGGCCTCGAAAGCTGCACCATCGGCTCTCATGAGTTCTACATGGGCTGCGCGATGAAGCACAACGTCCTCCTCACGCTCGACACGGGCCACTTCCATCCCACCGAAATGGTCTCCGACAAGCTCTCCTCGACCCTCCAGTACCTCGACGGCGTGATGCTCCACGTCTCCCGTCCGGTCCGCTGGGACTCCGACCATGTGGTCATCCTCGACGACGAGCTCAAGGCCATCGCCTGCGAAATTCACCGCGGCGGTTACGAGCGGCGCGTCAACATCGGCCTCGACTTCTTCGACGGCTCGATCAACCGCATCGCCGCCTGGACCATGGGCACCCGCAACATGCAGAAGGCGCTCCTCTGGGCGAACCTCGAGCCCGTGGAGATGCTCCAGAAGTTCGAGCTCGAGGGCGACTACACCAGCCGTCTCGCCTACCTTGAAGAGCTCAAGACCCTGCCGTTCGGCCTCGTATGGAACGCGTACTGCGATATGCAGGGCGTCCCCGCGGGCGACAGCTGGATCCCGATGATGAAGAAATACGAAGCGGACGTTCTTTCCGCGCGATAAGTTCATGCAATACCCGAAATTCAAACATACGATCCAGAAAATCCTGACCCTCTCCCTTGCCGCTGTGATGCTCTCCTCCTGCGGGATCATCGAGATGCGCGAGGCGACCGTGGAGTATCCGGAGACGAACAACACCGCCGCCGGACTTCTCACCCCCGCCGCGCGCGCCGCAGAGGACGCAGAGGAGCGGGTCACGGAATTCGTCTACACCGACGAGCCGGAGGACGAGGGGCCGGTGCCCGTCACCTTCACGCTCGCCGGGGACATCCTCGTCGACACGTTCATCATCAGCGACGGCGCGCGCCGGGCGGGAGCCGGGCAGAGCTACAGCTTTGTCCGCATGCTCTCGGGGATCTATCAGAATCTCTCGGCGGCGGACGTGACCGCGGGCTTTGACACCACGGCGGCGAGACCGAAGAACGACTCCGACCCGTCCCACCGGATCCCCGAGGAGATGGTGGCGGTCCTCGCCGAAGCGGGCTACGACGTTCTCGACACCCTCGCATGGAACGATCCGGCGGGCATGCTCCAGAGCTACGGCATCACGCCGCTCTCGACCGTGTCCGAAGGCGACGCCGGGGTCCTCGTGGCGGAGGAAAAGGGCCTCAGCTACGCGATCTGCGCGGCGGGCGGCGAGGCCTTCCCGATCGGCGCGGAGGAGACCCTCGCGAATATCACGTCCGCGGCGGAGAGGGCGTCTCTTGTCATCGTCCTCGCCGACTGGGACGACGGAATGACGCATGACGAACAGTGCGCCGCCGCCTATTACATGGCGGAAGCCGGCGCGGACGTCGTCGTCGGGACCGGGGATACCGTCGGTCCGGTCGACCGTCTCGCGACCACGCGCGGCTCGTCCTGCCTCGTGGCCTATTCTCTCGGCAATATCCTCTCGACCGGCAAGCAGTGGGAAGACATCCTCGGCGGCATCCTCACATTCACGGCGACGCCCGGCGAGGACGGCTATACCGTCGGCGATCCGATCCTGACTCCGACCGTCGTGCATTTCACGGCGCAGAAGCAGGATTATCAGATCGTCCCGCTGTCCCTCTACAACGACGATCTCGCGGCCTCCCACGGTCTCTCCGGCTTCACGGCGGAGGGACTCAAGGGATATGTCCGCACGGTCATCCCGGCCGAATATCTCCCGAAGGAATACCGCGGCTGACGCCCGGAATTCCGGAACAGGAAAGCATTATGGTTCGATTGAAAAACAAGCGGTGTGCGGTCATCCCCGCCCTTCTCGCGGCGGCGCTCCTCCTCCCTTCCTGTGGCAAGCCGGAGGCGAGCGCGGACGCCGACGCGATGCTCGCGGGAGCTGCCTTTGAAGAACGGACGGACGCGGACGAGCCCGCCGATCTGCCCGAGGAAGAGGACGTCGTGGTGCTCGAGCCCGCGGTCCCGGCGGCAGGCGTCGGCAGGATCATGCCGGTCGTCGTCGAACAGCGGGAAGAGCTGATCTGCATCGACCCCGGTCACGGCTTCGTCGACCCGGGCACGGGCAGCGACAGCTATTTCCCCGAGGGGATCTACGAGCGGGACATCACGATCGAAGTCTCCCGCCTCCTCGAGGATGCCCTCAAAGCCCGCGGCTTCCGGACGATCCTCACCCACGACGGCGAGACGATGCCGGAGGGCGCGGACCTCAACTGGGACGGCGTCTTCTCCGCACCGTATGAGCGGCCCCCGTACATCAACAACGTCATCGGGCCGGATTATCTCGTCTCCCTTCACGTCAACGCGGTCGGGAATCCCGAGAAGTGCGGCGCGATGGTCTTCTTCGATCAGAACTATTACAAGAACAACGACTGGTCCGAGACGGTCGCCGCCGATATCCGGGACGCCATCGAGGAAGGGGTCGAGACCACCGCGGTGACCCAGCTCGTCGACTCCAAGGACATGGAGGACGCGTCCTTTGCGATCAACCGCGAGACCAAGTGCGCCTCTTCGCTGATCGAGATGGGCTTCTGCACCAACGAAACGGACGCCGAAAAACTGCAGGATCCCGCATGGCAGAAGCAGATGGCGGAGGCCATCGCCGAAGGGATCGAGAAGTTCTTCGACGACCTGAAGAACGCTTAAAAATCATCAAGCAGCAGGTACGATAACATGGACAGGAACATGAGAAACGCGCTCGCCGGGATCATGGCACTCCTCCTTGCCCTCGCCCCGACGGGATGTTCAAAGGAGGAGAAGACGCCGGAGCCGGATGCACAGACGGTCACCGCCGCGGAACCCGAACCCGTCGTCCTCGAACCGGCAGAGCCCGCGGTAGGCATCGGAAGGGTCATGCCCGCTGTCGTCGTGAAGAAGAACCGGACGATCTGCATCGATCCGGGGCACGGCTTCTACGACAACGGGACCGGAGAGGGAAGCTATTTCCCCGAGGGCGTGTATGAAAAGCACGTCACCCTTGCCGTCGCCAAATTCCTGAATCAGAACCTGATCGACCGCGGCTTTGACACGATCATGACGCACAACGGGGAGGACATCCCCGAATACGACTGGGACGGCAACTGGATCTTCAATCCGAACGAGCGGATCGCGTTCATCAACGCGCAGGAGGTCGATTACGCCGTCTCCATCCACGTCAACGCCGCCGGAAATCCGGATGCGTGCGGCGTGCGGATCTACTACAACGACAACAGCTATAAATGGAACGACTGGGCCGAGCCCGCGGCGGAGACGATCAAGGAGGCCATCGACGATACGGTCGAGATCACCGCGCCGACCACGGCGGACGACCCGAGCACGATGGCGGACTCGAACTTCGCGATCCCGCGCGAGACCCACGCCGCCTCCTCGCTGATCGAGGTCGGCTTCTGCACCAACGTCGTGGACGCCGAGAACCTCGTGAACGAGGAATGGCAGAAGTCCGTCGCCAACGGCATCGCGGAGGGGATCGAACGCTTCTTCGACAGTCTGGAGAAACCGTAATATGCTCGACAACCTCTTGTACAGCGTCAACGCGATCCTGCCGATCATCCTTCTGGTCGTGCTCGGCTGGATCCTGAAACGCTTCGGCAAGCTGACCGACGCCTTCACGGAGACGGCGGACTGGCTGGTCTTCAAGATCGGCCTGCCCGTGATGCTGTTCCTCGAGGTCGCCGGGAGCTCGCTCGACGACGATCTCGACATGAAGCTGATCGTCTTCCTGCTCATCGCGGTGACGACGAGCTTCACCGTCATGTCGGTCCTCTCGCTCTTCATCGTAAAGGATCCGAAGATGCGCGGGGCGTTCATTCAGGGCTCCTGCCGCTCGAACTTTGCGATCCTCGGCGTGCCGCTCGCCGTCAATATGTTCGGTGAGATCGGCGGTCAGGCCATCGCGATCGCCATGCCGTTCGTCATTCTGATGTTCAACGGCTATTCCGTCATCATCCTCTCGCTCTTCTCCGGCAGCCGCGAGCACAGGCTCAACGCCGAGACGGTGAAGGGCATCCTCAAATCCATCGTCACGAATCCCCTCATCATCGGCGTGCTCCTCGGCCTGCCGTTCATGATCTGGAAGATTCCGCTCGTGACCGCCGCCTCGAAGAGCCTCGGGTATCTCTCGGGACTGACGACGCCGCTCGCCCTCCTCTCCCTCGGTGCGAACTTCAAGACCGAGAGCCTGCGCGGACGTGCGGGGTATGCCGTCCTCGGCGCCTTCAACCGGTGCGTGCTGATCCCGGCGATCGCGCTCACCGCCGCATCCCTCATCGGACTCCGCGGACCCGCGCTCGGCGTCGTGCTGATCTGCTTCGGCGCGCCGACGGCGGTTTCCAGCTACATCATGGCGAAGAAAATGGACAACGACCACGAACTCGCCGCGCAGATCCTTCTGCTCTCGACGATGTTCTGCGTTCTCACCATCTTCGCCGGCATCTTTATCCTCAAATCCCTCGCTTTGATCTGAAACAATTTTACCTATACAGGGAGTGAACCATCATGATCAACCTCGAAAAAGAAATCCGTGAACAGCCCGCCGCGCTTTCCCACGTGGTGGGGGACAATCTTCCCGCGATCCGCGAGCTCGTCGCAAAGGCCAAGGCAAAGGGCGTGAAGAACGTCTACTTCGCCGCCCGCGGAACCTCCGACCATGCCTGCGTGTACGCGCAGTATCTCTTCGGAATCTTCGCCGGGATCCCCTGCGCGCTCGGCACGCCCTCCGTGTTCACGAAATACGGCGCGCACATCGACCTCTCCGACAATCTCGTGATCGGCGTCTCCCAGTCCGGCAAGGCGGAGGACGTTCTCGCCGTTCTCGAATCCGCGAAGGCGGACGGCGCGATCACCGTTGCCGTCACCAACAACACCGATTCCCCCATGGCGAAGTGCGCCGAATATCATCTCTTCTGCGGATGCGGACACGAGGCCTCCATCGCCGCCACGAAGACCTTCACGACCCAGATGACCATCCTCGGCACCATCGCCGCGGTCTGGGCAGGGAACGACGATCTCCTCGCCGCCCTCTCCTCCGTCGGTCCGAAGGCGCAGGAAATGCTCGACACCAAGTACGACGAGATCATGGCCTTCGCTGAAGCGCATCAGAACATCCCCGGCGCGATCCTCCTCGGCCGCGGTATCTCCTACTGCATCGCCCTCGAAGGCGCGCTCAAGATGCTTGAGACCAACAAGCTCAAGATGAAGGGCTATCCGACCTCCGACTTCCATCACGGCCCGATCGCGCAGGTCAAGCCCGGCGACCTCGTC
>CACZSA010000151.1 GCA_902783705.1 uncultured Ruminococcus sp. | reverse complement strand
GGCAGGTAACCGGAGGATCCGGTGTCCCCGTCATCACCGCCGAAGAGGTCGTCCCACCAGCTGTCTTCATCGTCCGGCTCCTGCGGCGTGGTCGGCTGAGTGCTCCCGCCGGGGTTCGTCTCGCCGATGCCGCTCGTCTGATTGTTGAGGGGCAGGGTAACATCCGCGCCGCTGTCCATGACGACGAACTTGAAGCGGTAGCGGATGGTGATCGCACCGTATTCCTCGCCATTGTATTCGTTTTTGTATCGCAGCCGTGCCTGACAGTCTGCGTAGATCACCTCGTCGCCGGGCTGGACGGTATAGAGCCATCCGCACATCGCCGCGTCGCCGGTGAAATATTCGCCGTTCGCATCCGCTTTGGGGTTCTGTTCCCAGATAAAATCCTCCGCGTCATCGCTCCACGCCCCGTTCTGCTGAACCACGCGGACATTGGAGTTGAAGCAGCTGTACTCCGTCGGTTTGATCATCACCTCGGGCGGACAGGACGGATCGTTTTTCGCAGCCTGCCAGTTGTCGTAGCGGTTGGTGGCATACGACGTGCCGATGTTGTAATCCGTACAGATCGTCTCGATGGTGTCGCCCGTATAGACCTCGCCGACGTAGACGACCTCATGGAACGTTCCGTCCGTCTTCTCACTCACGCGGTCGAGGTTCCATTCCTGCGCCTCCGTAAAGACCCGGCACCCCATCACGGTCCTCATGCCGAGATAGGAGCCCTTGTCCAGGTTGTGTCCTTCGCCGGAGTAATAGTAATTCGTCATGAGCCACATCCCGCTCCGGCCGTGGCCCGCATAGTTCGAGTGCCCGCGGTCCGTCCAGTAGGAGTCGAAGGGCTGCTCCGACCAGAAGGGGTCCCCCATTCCCATGTGGCCGATGGGTTCGCCGTAGTCCTCATCGCCGACATTGGTATCGCCGTAGCGCTTTTCCTGTTCCTTCGTCTCCGTGTTCACCTGCTTTGCGAACACCGGCAGCGCGAGCGACAGGCCCATCCACGCCGCCCCGAGGAGCGCGAGAATCCGCCTCTTTTTCATCTTCCTCCCTCCTTTCCCCATCCTTTTCCGATCGCGTTGAGGATCATCCCGACGAGGATGAGCGCGAAGGGAATGAGATACGGCGTGAACCCCTCCGGCACGTCCAGCGAGACCGTGTCCCAGACGAAGTCCCACGCCTTGTCCGCTATGTCCCCGACCGTCTCCGAAAGACAGAGGAACATCCAGACGACGAAGCCGATCGCCGCGCCCGTGAGGAAGCCCTTGTACCGCCCGGGGAGGAGCCGCCTGCCCGTCGTCTGTCCGGTCTTCACCTTCTGCGCGGAGAACGACGCGGCGAGGTTGACGAGGAAGCCCTCGCGGACCGAGAGCGCCTCGAGCGAGAGCATGGCCCCGGCGACCCCGACCATGAAGCCGTCCGTGCCCGCGAATCCCGCGGTGAACTGATAGGCCGCCGCCGCGATGCCGAAGCCGAGGAGCGCCGCCCCGATGTTGAAGCCGGGCTCGCGGAAAATGTTTCCGATCCCGCGGATCATCTTCCCGATCCCGCCGTAGAGGATCGAGCAGAGCCCCGCGCCGACGATGCCCTTGCCGAGCGAGCCGCCGATGATCTCGAGGACGGTGCCGCCCGTCCCGCCGCGGGAATAGGTGAGCTTCGCGAGGACGGCGAAGATCCCGTCGAGCCCCTCGAAGAGGCGCAGGTGGTTCAACCAGATCCAGAGCGCGGAGATCGCCGCGGTGAAGAGGAGGGCTTTGAACTTCGTGAAGATCTTGAAGACCCCCGCGATCATGGAGCCGAGCTGCCCGAAGAGGACGGCCCCGGTCCCCTTGATCCATCCGCTCGGCCCGAAGCCATAGAGAGGCGCCGACGCCGCCGGAGCAGTACGGACGGTCGGTCCGACGGACGGTCCAACGGACGGTCCGACGGTGCTCTGCACGCTCTCCTCAAAGGTCGGCGCGGCATTTTGCCGGGCATTTTGCCGGATATTTTGTGTCATCGGCTGCCGGACACCCGTCCCCGGATTTGCGCGGTTCTGCGCGCCTCCGGTGTTCTGCCGGACAGTCCCCGCCCGGGTCACCGACGCCGGGGTCCCGCACCGCGCGCAGAAACGATCTCCGTCCGCCAGCACCGCGCCGCATTTGCTGCATGTTCTCGCCATTCTCCGCTCCTTTCGCGTCCGCGCGTCCGCCTTGTTTCCTGTAAACTCTTTCCAATTTGATTATAGCATAGATTCACGAAGGAATCAACCGTAATTTTCGTGCAGTCATTGCCAGTTTTTTGGCACGTTTCGGAGCAGAGAAAAAACCCCGGTCCAGCGGCGATTCCGGATCGGGGTTCGGGAGAATATTCAGTTATGGAGATCCGTCAGCTCGCGGATCGCCGCGGGGAGCTTTGCCGCCGTATCGCTCGCGATCATGCTCACCGCGCCGTACTCCGCCTCCGCCAGCTCGCCCGCACGTCCGTTGACCCACGCGCCAGCCGCCGCCGCGAGGAGGGGATCGTCGATCGAGCCGCAGATCGCAGCGAGCACCCCGGAGAGCACGTCTCCGCTGCCCGCCGTCGCCATCCCGGGGCACCCCCGGTCGACGAGGAGGACGTCGTCCCCGTTCGTCACCACGGTCGTCGGGCCCTTCAAGAGGACCGTCACGCCGTGCGCCGCCGCGTATGCCCGCGCCTTCGGGATCGGATCCGCGATCACGTCCGCGACGCCGTTCTCCGCGTGCAGGAGCCGCGCGAATTCCATGTTGTGCGGCGTCAGGATCACCCGGCAGGCCGCCCGTTCCAGCATCGACGCATCCGACCGCGCGAGCGCGTTGAGCCCGTCCGCGTCGATCACGAGGGTTCCCCGGTATTCGGCGAGGAGGTACGCGAGGATCCGCTCGGCGCCCTTCCCCGGACCGATGCCCATGCCGAACGCCGCCGCCTTCGTTCCGTGGAGCAGCCTCTCCATCGCCCCCTCGTCGAACATGACCGCGCCGTCCTCGTCCGGGAGCGGGAAGAGCGTCGCCTCGAGGATCGACGGGGCGATCTGCGGGCAGATGCACGCCGGAGCCGCGACCTTCACGACGCCCGCGCCGGACCGCATCGCCGCGTTTGCCAGCGCCGCCAACCGGATCGCACCGGTGTACTGCGCCGATCCGCCGATCAGGGCGACGTAGCCGTAGGTGGATTTGTTCGAGAAATTCAGCCTCGGCGGAAACGCGCGCGCAGCGTCGGCGGCCTCCATCAGATAGAACGGCTTCTCCTTCGGCTCAATCCCGATGTCGAGGTTGATTTTGCGGCGGATGACGTCCTTTGCCATGCCGAGGAAATGCCCGGGCTTGTACCCGCCGATCGCCGCGGTCAGATCGGACCTCACGCAGACCGCCGCCATGCCCGTGTCGCCATTCAGCCCGGAATTGATGTCTGCCGAGACGACGAAGGCGCCGCTTTCATTGATCGCGCGGATCGCGTCGGCTGCGGGACCCTCTGCCTCGCCGCGGAAGCCCGTGCCGAAGATGCAGTCGGCGACCGTGCGGTATCCCGTGAGATCGCCGCCCGCCTCCCACATCCGGAAGGGCACGCCGAGGGTGCGGCAGGTCTCCGCGTAGAACGCGCCGTCAGGAGAGAAGCGGTCCTCAACGAGAAAAACGTCGCAGTCGACGCCCATGCGCGCGAGGGAAGCCGCGATGACATAGCCGTCCCCCGCGTTGTTGCCGATTCCGCAGACGACGGCGACGGGCGGGATCCAGTCGACCGCCGCGACAATGCCCTCTCCCGCGCGGCGCATCAGCTCGCGGGACGACGTTCCGGACTCGATCGTGTGACGATCGCTCTCGCGCATCAGGGAAACGGATAAAACCGGGATCATAGAGTGCTCCTTGAAGGTGGATTTGCTTCATTATACCCCCGCGGCCCGGGGTTGTCAAGGATGGGGGAGGGCTTTTCGAGGCATTTTCCCCATATCCGCCGACAGCATGGGATCACTCAACCGTCATAGAACAGAAAAATCCCCCGGGGAAGTCTTCAACCGCCTCTCCGGGGGATTCGCCTGTCACAGATACGCCTGCATGTTCTTCGTCAGGCGCTCTTCCATGGCGATGAGCTTTTTCGCGTAGTCCTTCGATTTCTCGTCCGCCGCTTTGTACTGATTCAGGTACTTGCTGAGGGATTTCACCCCCATATTGCAGCCGTCCGTCATCAGGTCCGCGACCGTGTGATCGCCGGGGTTCACCAACAGCTCCGCCTTGGTCTTCAGCCAGGACATGGCGGACGCCATCATCGGCGGGTCCTTGCCCTCGTCCTTGAAGCGGTCGAGGTGTTCCCGGATATCCCCGGCGAGGGCTTCGTGCTCCTCCCGCGAATCGCGCAAAAGTCCGCGCAGCTCGCCGCTCTCTGCGCCGTCCATCATGTCATTGATGGCCTCGACGCCCATTTTCGCCCCCGCGTCGCATTCCCGCAGCAGGCGAACGGTATCCTGTTCAATCATCGTTTGAGCCTCCTTTTCCGTCGCTGTCCATAGGATGCCCGATGAACAGGGGGATTATACGGCAGAAATCCGCATCCGCCCATGTTTTTTGGAGAGATCCGCCGCCCCGGCACGGCTTGACAAATCCCCGTTCTTCTGCTATACTGACGGCGGAAAACGATCCCGTTTTCCCGAATACCATCGTCATTCCGGAGGACAAAACCATGCACGAAAAACGCTATCCCTCCGTGCGGGAGGCGGAAGAGCTGCTCGCAGAGGCAGAACCGCACAATCCGGGCCCGTGGGCTGCGCATTCCCGCCACGTCGCCCTGTGCGCGGAGAAGATCGCCCGGGCCTCCGGGGGACGGCTTGATCCCGAAAAGGCGTATGTCCTCGGCCTGCTGCACGACATCGGACGCCGCTTCGGGAAGGGTCAGCACATCGGGCACATGCTCTGCGGGTACCGCTATCTCATGGACCTCGGCTACCCGGACGCAGCGAAGATCTGCCTCACCCACTCCTACAACACGAAGCGTCCCGGCGACGACATCGGAAAACACGACGGGCTGCCCGGCGAGGAGGAGGAGATCGACGCGTTCATCGCCGCCTGTGAATACGACGATTATGACCGTCTGATCCAGCTCTGCGACTGCCTCGGCGGCGCGGAGGGCGTGATGAAGATCGAGGACCGGATGGAGGGTGTCCGGCAGCGATACGGACAGTATCCGCAGGCAAAATGGGACGCCAACGTCGCGCTCTTCGCCTATTTCGAGGCGATGTGCGGACGGGATCTCTACGCGGTGGTGCGCGGAGAAGAGGCGTGAGCCGGACGGAGGATCTGTGATGACAAAGAGGTTGTCGCAAAACAGTCCAAAAGTTTTGATCGACCTTTTTCAAAATGGCCGCCGGGGATGCGCAGCTCCCCTGTTCTTAGGGCAGCGCCCTAATGCCGACTTGG
>CACZSA010000150.1 GCA_902783705.1 uncultured Ruminococcus sp. | reverse complement strand
TTGATCGACCTTTTTCAAAATGGCCGCCGGGGATGCGCAGCTCCCCTGTTCTTAGGGCAGCGCCCTAATGCCGACTTGGTTTCATCACAGATGAAACCGGGCAGAGGTCGGAACCCCCGAGACTTCCAAAAGAGTTCCTCTTTTTGCTTCTTTTTCTCCTCGATAAAGGAGAAAAAGAAGGACGGAATGAACTGAATTATAAAAGGGCTGTCGCATTTTCTCCATTACTGAAGTTAATGCGACAGCCCCTGAATGCTTGTATTCCTATGTAAGAATGTGAAAATCCGCCTTTTCCCGGATGCCGAACGCCGACTCGTACCGGATTTCATACGGGATCCAGCGCTCCTCGAACATCCGGAGCCGCTCCGGGCCGTTGCGCGCGAGGATCCGCCGCCGCTGCTCGTCCGGGGAGGTCTCCATGAAGCACCGGACGCCCATGTACTCCCCGAGCGCGGGATGCGAGGCGTATGCTCCTTCGATCACCGTGACAGGCGCGAAGGGCAGGGAGATCCGCTCCGCTACGTCCATGACGGCATGGGAGAAGATCCCGCAGGTGAGCGAGGGATCGCGGAGATGGGAGATCACCTCGTCCCGGAGCCGTTCGTAGTGGATCGTCCCGCCGGGCTCGGCGTACCGTTCGTCCGTGCGCATCGCGGCGGGGAGGTAGAAGTCGTCCGTGTGGATCACGCGCGCACCGAACCGCTCGGAGAGGAGCGCGGCAAGAGTCGATTTCCCGGACGCGCAAAAGCCGTCGAGCGCGATCACGAGGGGCCGCTGTGCCGACGCCGCTTCACAGAGCGCGAAGAGGGGAGCGAGGTCCCGCTCACGGGCATACCGGATCGTCGTCATGCCGCCTCACCGCGTCGTCTGTTCTTCGACGAGCCGTCCGCCGCAGTAGATCTCGCGGAGCTTCGGCTTCTCGATCTTTCCGGTGGGATTGCGCGGAACATGGGCGAAGATGATCTTCCGGGGCCGCTTGTAGCGCGGGAGCTCGGTGCAGAACGCGTTGATCTCGTCCTCAGTCGCCTCCATGCCCTCCTTGATCTCGATGATCGCCGCCGCGATCTCGCCGAGACGCTCGTCCGGCAGGCCGATGACCGCTACGTCCTTGATCTTCTCGTGCTTGCGCAGGAAGTCCTCGATCTGCACGGGGTAGAGGTTCTCGCCGCCCGTGATGATGACGTCCTTCTTCCGGTCGACGAGGTAGATGAAGCCGTCCGCGTCGTATTTCGCCATGTCTCCGGTATAGAGCCAGCCGTCCCGGAGCGTCTCGCGCGTCGCCTCTTCATTCTTATAATAGCAGGTCATGACGCCGGGGCCCTTGACGATCAGCTCGCCGACCTCCTCGCCCTCGACCGGGGTCCCGTCGGGCTTGACGATCTTCGCCTCCCAGCCGTAGCCGGGGATGCCGATCGCGCCGACCTTGTCGATGTTCTCGACGCCGAGATGGACGCAGCCGGGACCGATCGATTCGGAGAGTCCGTAGTTCGTGTCGTACTGGTGATGCGGGAAGACCTTCTTCCAGCGCTTGATGAGGGACGGGGGGACGGGCTGCGCGCCGATGTGCATGAGCCGCCACTGATCGAGGCGGTAGTCGTCGAGGTTGATATCCCCGCGGTCGACGGCGTCGAGGATATCCTGCGCCCACGGCACGAGGAGCCAGACGATGGTCGCCCGCTCCTGCGATACCGCGCGGATGATGCCCTCGGGGGACACGCCGCGCAGGATGACCGCCCGGCTGCCGGAGATCAGCGAGCCGAACCAGTGCATCTTCGCGCCCGTGTGGTAGAGCGGCGGGATGCAGAGGAACACGTCGTCCCGCGTCTGTCCGTGGTGCGCCTGCTCGACCCGGCAGGAGTGGATGAGGGAGAGGTGCTTGTGCAGGATCGCCTTCGGAAATCCCGTCGTGCCGGAGGAGAAGTAGATCGCGGCGTCGTCGTCCTCGTCGCAGGCCACGGCGGGCGCGGTGGAGGAGCAGTAGGTCACGAGCCGGTCATAGCTGTCCGCAAATTCCGGGACGGCATCCCCGACGAAGAAGAGATTCTTGAGCAGGGGCAGATCGAGGAAGATCGACGAGACACGCTCGGTGAATTCCGGACCGAAGATGAGCACGGAGACGTCCGCGAGCTCGGCGCAGTACCGGATCTCCTCGGCGGAATAGCGGTAGTTCATCGGGACCGCCAGGGCGCCTGTTTTCAGGATGCCGAAATACACGGGCAGCCATTCGAGGCAGTTCATCAGAAGGATCGCCACCTTGTCGCCCTTCTTCACGCCCCGGGTCAGGAGCAGATTGGCGAAGCGGTTGGCCTTGACGTCGAATTCGCGCCACGTCATTTCCCGGCGGTAGCGTCCGCCCGGCGCGGCCTCGATCAGGGAGAATTCGCGCCAGGTCAGGTTCGGATCGGGCTGATTGGCGGGGTTGAGTTCCACGAGGGCGACATCGTCCGGGTAGAGCTTCGCGTTTCGTTCGAGCAGATCGGTAATGACCATTGTATCGTTTCCTTTCGGTTGTCTGTCGTCGGGGAAAAAGAAAAGTCCCCGGCTGAAAATCAGCAGAGGACGGAATGATCCGCGGTACCACCTCAATTTGCCGCCTCCTCACGGAAAACGGCCTCGGCGGGCAGAAATGCCCCTGCGCGTAACGGACGCCGCCGTCGCAGCCTACGCAGAGGAACGCCTCCTTCGGTGCGCCGCTCTGGGAATGTATTCAGCCGGAATCCTCCGCGGCTCGCACCACCCGCCGTGTCTCTTCTGGGGATCCCCCGGCCTACTCGTTTCCCGTCGTAGCGTTTGAAGCCTATTATAGCACGCGCGCCGCGGTTTGTCAAGCGCATTTTATCGGATCAAACGCATAAAAATCCGCGGAATGCGCAAAAAGAGAAGGGACCCGGAGATCCCCTCTCTGATTGTCGGATTCCCTTATCTCCTCTTCGCAATCCATGCGGAGCCGAGGAGCGTCACGAGGACGATCAGGCCGCCGCCGAGGAAGGATCCGCAGCCGGATTTCGCTTCCGGAGCAGGCGCGGGCGTCGTGGGTTCCGCAGCGGGAGCATCGGGGGCGGGCTCGTCTGCCGCGGGTGCTTCAGCGGGTTCTTCCGCAGCTGGTGTAGGTTCATCGGCGGGCGCTTCGGGTTCGGGCGCGGGTTCTTCCGCCGGAGCCTCCGCACGGACGATGGTGAACGGCAGATCGAACGTCGTGTCGACGAGGGAGCCGTTCGCGTCGATGGCGTAGAATTTCAGCAGGTGATCGCCCGCCGCGAGTCCGTCAACGTCGACCGCGATCTCAAAGCCTTCCGCCTCTTCGCTGATTGCCGCCTTGACGTCCGGACGGTCGACAATGTAGTCCGCGGACTTCACCGCAGAATCGCCGTCGAGCTTGTACGCAAATCCGGTGATCGGCGTGGAGAGGTAGGACCAGCCGCGCACGGTGAGCTGGAAGATGTCGCCCTCAACCGGGTTTTCGGCGAGCCAGCCGTCCGCGCCGCCGTTGACCATCATCTCCCCGTCGATGAAGATGTTGTCCCAGGATTTGTTCAGCAGCTCCGTCGGTGCGGGAGCTTCACCGCCCATATCCGCGAGACGGCGGAAGAAGAAGTAGTCGAAGTACAGGGTCTTGAGGGTGGTGTCGTCGTGGCCTTCGGGCAGGCCGAGCGTCAGCTTGTGGGTGCCCTTCGTGAGGTTGACGGTCAGCCCGGTGATGAACTGCTCGAGCTCTTTGTCCTCGTCGATGTAGTCAAACTCGAGGCGGACCCAGTCGGAGTCGTCGACCTTCACGTTGGTCGCGCGCGGGACGGACTTCTGCCATGCCATCAGGCAGATCGCGATCTCGTAGAGACCGTCTTCCGTCGTCTCGAACTCGACGGAGTAGTCGCCCTTGCCGAAGTTCTTCAGGAAGACATAGTAGGAGCCGTCGTTCATGAGACAGTTCGTCTCGTCGGCGACATAGCTGTCCTCGAATTCGATGTCGTCCGCGGAGTCGTGCCAGTCGGGATCATCGAAGGAGGCGGTGAAGTTCGTGTTTACCCAGTTCCCGGGCTCGGAGGACGCGGGAGCAGAAGCCGCCGCACCGTTTCCGCCCGCGCCGAGGGTGGCGAAGCCCCAGCAGATCGAGTTGTTGGAGGCGTCGTCGGTTTCATCGGACCAGCCGAGGCAGTACTCGCGGATCGCGCCGGGAACGGAGTCGTTGTACTGGAAGTCCACGGTGAATTCCGTGCCCTCTTTCAGCGCGAGGACGCGCGGGACGTACTTGAACTCCATGACGCAGGTGGTCGCCGTCGGGAAGTCATAGGCGAGCTCGTAGTCCGCCGGGGTCGCGCCTTTGCGGGGGATCATTTCCCAGCCGTCCTCGGGAATGAGGGCGATCTGGGCCTGCTGATCGGTCCACGTCGGGTCGCCGTCGCCGATTTCATCGACGTACAGATAGATGGAGTCGTTCTTCCAGTCGCCGACGGAGGATTCAAACGCGAATTCGTTGTCGGTGATCTCGAAGAGGAAGTAGAGCGCCGTGTCGTCGTAGAGCATCGAGGCGTACACGGTGCAGTCCTCGGGAAGCGTGGAAGTGTTGACCTTCAGGTCGCCGGCCTTGCAGTAGCCGAGCTGCTGGCGGTCCGCGGCTGCCCAGACGTCGTCGATGACGCCGTCGATTTTCGCCGTTCCGTATGCAACGGTCATCTCCTCGCCGAGCGCGGACGCGCCGACCGCGAGCAAGACCGCCATGCACGCGCACAGAACGATCAGACTGATTTTTTTCATGGTATCCCCCTTGTTTTGCAGAATCATGCGGATTATCATTCTTAATTATACATGCAGGATAAGGTTTTGTCAATAGAGATTTCGCGAAAAGGCCGCTTTGTTTTGTGCAGACTGTCCTATATAACGACACAAATCGCTATTAAAACTATCGGGATATCCATGAAAGGCGCCGCGAACGGGGACGGAGAGGTATTGAAAAAACCGAAAGCGGAACCGGGAAACGCTGCTCTCATCCCGCCTTCATTGTCTTTCATATAGATTTTATGTAAATTTCATTCTCACCGTCTTGCAACGGAGGAGCGGATGTGATATAATAACCAAACA
>CACZSA010000149.1 GCA_902783705.1 uncultured Ruminococcus sp. | reverse complement strand
GTCCTCTTGTCCGCCAGCCGCGCAGGCGAAAAAAACAATCGACTTGGTCGATTCCAAATCCGCAAGCGTCAGCGCGCAGAGCGAAACACAACGGCAACCGTGAGCTTGCCGAAGGTGAGCGCGCCTTTTGCCCGCGGGGCTCCCCGCCCGCAAGCGTCCGCGCGCAGACAAAAGGAGCGGCGCGGAAAACGCGCAAACCAAAAAAAAGCGCACGGTCCGTTTCCCATGCGCGTTTCTTTGGTTCATTTCTGAACCTCAGAAAGAAATCCCTTTTTCGGTTTGTACTCCACAAGCGGCTGCTCCGGGTGCTTGAGCACCTGCACGCTCTCGAACCCGTCGCGCAGCTCCATCACGACCGACAGCTGCGACGCGTCGTCCAGACGCACTCCCTCCGCCAGCATCTTCCGGTAGCTGTACACGCTCATCGCGTCCGCCTCGACTGCCCGGGCGGGCCATTCCTCCCCCGTCGCCTCGTTGCGCAGGCGGAACGCGAATTCGTGCCCCTCCGGCATGTCGGTGTAGCGGTAGACCGAACGGTTCCAGCGCACCGCGAACTGCACCTCGCCCGACTCCGGGTTGTAGTAGAACCCGTACGCCGCGAAATATCCGTCCGCCGAGAGCTCCGCCTCCACCTTGCAGGTGAGGATATCGCTCTCCCCGTCGGACCATGCCGCGCGCAGGGCGTCCGTCGGCGTCAGGGCCGAGAATTTCGACTTGTCCGCCGCCATGCAGCACCGGATCACGAACATCGCGATTACGACGAACACGAACGCCGTCGCCGCCGTCTTGATGATTTTACCCGCTTTTCCCATAGTATCTCCCCGTCCGGTTCTCATTCTGCCCTATTATAGCAAACCCGCGCGCGGATTGCAAGAGGGAAAACGCCCCACGCGGCACATTCGCCCCGTCACCGGAGCTTTTCCCACGTTTCGACGAACATCCGCCGCGCCCACCGGTACTGGCTGTCCTCCGCGTACTGCCTCACGAAGACGTCCGCCATGAGGCACGCCGCCATCGTGAGGTCGTACCAGAGACAGCGGCGGCGCGCGGCCTCGTCGAGGGTGAAGCCCGGCCCGCCATAGCCCTCGAGGAGGGCGGGGCAGAGGGCGTAGCTGCGGAAGCGGTCCTCCATGAGGGGATCGCCCCAGACCGCGCGCTCCCAGTCGAGGAGGGAGGAGATGCGCTCCCCCTCGAGCATGACGTTGTTCTCCCAGAAATCGTAGTGCACGAGGCGCGGCTCCGTCACGCAGCCGAACGCCGTCTCCCGCCCGAAGCGCGCGAGGATCTCGTCCGCGTCCGCGCCCGTGTCGACGCCGAAGTCCCGGCAGTCGGCGAGGACCATCTCGAGCATGTCGCCCGCGAAGGCGGAGAGGGTGGAGAAGGTGCGCCCGGACGCGACGATGCCGAACGAGGGGGCCCGGGCCCCGGCGATCGCGCGGATCATCTCCCCGAAGCGGCGGTACCAGCGGTCGTGCTCTTCGGCGGACCAGCGGGGACGGTCGAGGGCGGCGGAGTGCCCGGGGGCGTACTCCATGATGAAGAACGGCGCGGGGCAGAGGGCGCAGGTCCGGTCCTCGGCGAGGATGCGGGGCAGGGGGACGCCCGGGAGGGTTTGTGCCAGCCGCATCGCCGAGATCTCGGTCTGCATCAGCCAGCGCTCGCCGCGGCGCAGGCGGAGGGAGGGATCAGGCGCGATCTTGAGGACGCAGCGGGATCCGTCCGAGAGGGTGACGGCGTAGAGGGCGTTGCACTGACCCGCCGTGAGCGGCTCGGAGTCCGCGGCTTCGCGGCCGAGGGAGGCTTCGGTGATCCGGAGCACGTCCGCGGGGGAGAGGTTGGTTTTCGAGATGTCGGGCATGGGAGCACCGCCTTTCACAGGAAGGATAAAGGGAAAGTGAGCCGCATACAACAAACGCTGTGCGCATGGCGGCCGCACAGCATTGTTGTTATTTGTCCTCTGACAGGAGACGGAGAAGTTTTCTGTCAAACGTCGCGATTTCCGCGCCTTTCACGGCGTGATAACCGTACAGAACGCAATCGACAAAATCGAGGGTAGTCCTCGCGTAGGCATCCAGCGCGGTTTCCAGAGTATCTCTCTCAGAACAAAAGATAAGGTCCAAAAAATCGCGGACAGTTTCGGCGATCTCCGCGCGTCCGAGCTCGTAAACGCCTTTCAGCACTTACACGACCTCCGCGATCACCTCGACCGTCACGGCTGCGTCTTTCTCATTGAGAAGCTTCTCTGCGTGTCCCGCCATTTCCTCGTTGTCATTCAGAAGATACCGCAGGATCATGTTTGTGTCAAATATGACCATGTTTTTCCACCGCCGCGCGTTCCCACGCACCCTTTTCACGCTTTGCGCGTTCCGGATCGGCATACCGCGCGAGGGCCCCGCGCATTCCCCGCCTGCCTTCGGCTTTCACAGGCTCGACGAATTCGTCCATGATCGTGATGATGACCCGCTGATTGGGCTTTGCGTCGATCTCCTCGAGCGCGCGGATCGCCGTGCCGTCGTAATATCCCTGTATGGCCCGCATCGCTTCTTCCTCCTTCGCGTCTGCCGCTGTATTTGATCTCATTATATCACATCCCCGCGCGGTTTACAACAGCGGGATTGTGAATTTTCCGCGCGCGGCCTGCGGGATGGGCTGAATTTTCCGAAATCCCTTGCGCCGCATGGCTTTTTGTGTTATAATACCTCATATTCAAACGCCGAACGCGGG
>CACZSA010000148.1 GCA_902783705.1 uncultured Ruminococcus sp. | reverse complement strand
GGGCGCGATCAACCCGGCGGGCATGATCACCCACATCGGCGGTCTGAACGCGTGCGCCGAGGCCACGAAGAACCTCCCGAAGATCAAGGGCGCGAAGAAGCTGATCTACACGCACGTCGATCTGCCGCTCACCGCACTTGAGGATTTCGGCAAGGTCGCCGAGGAGAACAAAGGAACCGCTTACGGCGCGCTCTTCGCGGATCTCGACGCGATCTGCAAGGCCGCCGGCGATCTCTGGTGCCCCGCCGCCGAGGCTCGTCTGTTCGAATACGCGGGGATCGAGGCGTAAGGACAAAGGAAGGCACACATGACCATACAGCAGTGCAGATATATTCTCGCGATTGCCCGCGCCGGCTCCATGAACGAGGCGGCGAAGAAGCTCCTCGTCTCGCAGGCCTCCCTGTCGGCGGCGGTCCGCGACGTCGAGCTGGAGTTCGGGATCCGCATCTACGACCGCTCGAACAAGGGCGTCCGCGTGACCAAGGAAGGCGCGGAGTTCATCCGGTACGCGCGTCAGCTTGTCGCGCAGGTAGAGGCCATGAACGACCGCTACCACAGCGAAGAGAAGAAGGCCGTCCGGAATTTCGCCGTGACGTCCCAGCACTATGACTTCGTGGCGGAGGCATTCGTCTCCTTTATGAAAAAATACCGCACGGACTACAACCTGACGCTGAAGGAGACCCGGACGGCGCAGGTGATCGACGACGTGCTCACGCTCTCCTCCGATCTCGGCATCCTCGCCTTCATGAAGAACTCGGCGAGCAACTACATGGAGCGGTACATCCGCCGCAACGGACTCGAGGCGAAGACCCTGTTCGAGACGAAGCCTCACGTCTTCCTCGGAAAGCAGCATCCGCTCGCGGACCGGGAGCTTCTGAAGCTCTCCGATCTCGCGGAATACCCCTATGTGACCTACGATCAGGGCGAGAGCGGCCCGGTCGACTTCGCGGAGGAGCTGACGGAGAGCCGGAGCGCCGACAAGCAGGTGCACATCAGCGACCGCGCGACGCTCATGAACCTCCTCCTCTCGACCGACGCCTACACGGTCGGCACGGGCATGATGACCTCCGCGCTGAATCAGGGGACGGTCGTGTCGGTCCCGCTCGAATCGTGGGACGTGTACGTCATCGCGGTGATCTACCGCAGCGACGTCGGCATCAGCGAGGAAGGGGCGAAGTTCGTCCGCACCCTCGCGGAGGTCACCGGCTCGAAGATCGAGCTCTGACGGAAAAAACAAACAGCGCGCAGCGCTCCGGAAACGGGGTACCGCGCGTTTTTTTCGGGCGTTTTTTCAGAAGCGTCCAACCATCGGTTGGAATCATCTTTCCCACTCAACCACCGCTCTCTTGCACAGAGCCGGAGAATCCGGTATAATCAGGGCAGAAGAATCCAAACGGGAGGCCATGGCATGAAGCTGAACGAAAACATCGCGTCATTGAGAAAGAAAAAAGGGCTGACGCAGGAGGAACTTGCGCAGGTCTTCGGCGTGACGAATCAGGCGGTGTCGAAGTGGGAGAGCGCACAAAGCTGCCCGGACATCGCGCTATTGCCGGAGATCGCGGCTTATTTCGGCGTGTCCGTTGATGCGCTCATGGGCGTGGAGCCGTCGCTTACCCGGATCGTGTCGGCGGTGGAGGACTATGTGAATCCGGAAGGCGGGGATTATCTGCCCGACGCTAAGATGTGGGGGGCGTCCGCGGCGGCGTTTGTGGGATGGGCCTGCTGCGGTCAGGACCGTGGAGACCGGGAGTGGTTATTGAAAGCGCAGCCGGGGCAGGGGAAAGCATGTTGGTCCTTCGGGTCGGACGGAGGCGGGCTTTTCTTCCCTCCGGGACTCTTCATCTTCACGAATACGGAGGATGTTCCGGAGGGACGGGAACACGACAACGCACAGATCTTTTGCCGCTGCTTTGCGAAGGAGGACAACTGGCGCATTCTCGGGGCTTTGGCGTGGGACTGTCCGAAGAGCGCGGTGGAGATGGCGGCGGAAACGGGGCTTGACGCGGAGGCGATCGAGAAAGCCCTCTCGGAGGAGTTCGGATATATCGTATATTCCCAACATCTCCTCGGTCAGAACCGCTGGTCGGTATATGGATGGGTCAAGCCGCTCTTGCACATCATCGGGTATTATTGATCC
>CACZSA010000147.1 GCA_902783705.1 uncultured Ruminococcus sp. | reverse complement strand
TATATCTGGGACGACATCATGATGGGCATCGTGAACGCCTCGGGCATCAAGTGCTGCACGATCAACGAGAACGGCGAGCTCGAGCTCTCCCTGTACAGCGAGAAATTCGTGGACGCGTTCGACAAGTTCACGGCCTACGCGTACAATCAGGACGTGACCTGCGCATACCAGAGAAACGGCTACGCGGCGGACTACGGCGTGCTGGCGTTCCGCGAAGGTCGCGCGCTCTTCTTCCTGCAGAACATCGGCGCGGCGGACCAGTTCCGCGACATGGAGGACGACTTCGGCATCCTGCCCCTGCCGCTCTACGACGAGAATCAGGAGCGCTACTACAACAGCGCGGCGTCCTGGTCCGTTTCCCTCTACTCGATCCCGAAGAACGCCTACGGCGAGGACGGCTTCGCGCGCGCGGGCTGGATCACCGAAGCGCTGGCCTACGAATCGAAGTACAGCCTGACCCCGGCGTACTATGAGCAGACCCTGCAGAACAAGGTGTCCCGCGACGAAGAGAGCGCGCGGATGCTCGACCTCATCTTCGCGACGCGGACCTACGACTTCGGATGGTATTTCGAGATCGGCGGCTACAACGAAGGCATCATGAATCTTCTCCGCGCGTACTCCACGGACGTCGCGTCCATGGTCAAGCGCAACGACAAGATGGCGGCGAAGGTTCTGAAGAAGTACAACGAGAAGATCGCGGAGCAGATCGGCGACTGACGATTCGCGGATGCCTCTTCCCTCTCCGGGACCCTTTGGACAGACACAGCCCTGTGTGCATGGACGCACGGGGCTGTTTTTTCTGCTCTCCGCGCGATCCCCCTTTCCGCATCCCGAAATTTGCTCTTGTATTTTCCATGTGAATATGGTATAATATTCTGAATAAATTCGCAGATTTTTTGAATCGCGCTCCGGCGCGGATGAGGTTTTTCTATGCCCCACTCTGAGAAACAGAAGCATATCCGCAATTTCTCCATCATCGCCCACATCGACCACGGCAAGTCCACCCTCGCGGACCGGATCCTCGAGTTCTCCAACACCGTCGCCGCGCGCGACATGGAGGATCAACTCCTCGACAACATGGACCTCGAGCGCGAGCGCGGCATCACGATCAAGGCCCGCGCCGTCCGCATCGACTACACCGCCCCCGACGGCGAGCAGTACGCCCTGAACATGATCGACACCCCCGGGCACGTCGACTTCAACTACGAGGTCTCCCGCTCGCTCAACGCCTGCGAAGGCGCGCTTCTCGTCGTGGACGCAACGCAGGGCATCGAGGCGCAGACCCTGGCAAACGCCTATCTCGCCGTCGACGCGAATCTCGAGATCGTCCCCGTCATCAACAAGATCGACCTGCCCTCCGCCATGCCGGACAAGTGCAAGGCCGAGATCGAGGACGTCATCGGGATCCCCGCCGAGGACTGCCCCGTCGTCTCCGCGAAAACCGGACTGAACATCGCCGACGTCATGGACGCCATCGTGCGCGACATCCCCGCCCCCAAGGGAGATCCCGACGCGCCGCTCTCCTGCCTCATCTTCGACTCCGTGTACAACAGCTATCTCGGCGTCGTGGTCTATATCCGCGTCATGGACGGCACGCTCCGCGCGGGCGACCGCATCCGTCTCATGCACACGGGCGCCGAGTTCGACGTCGTGGAGGTCGGCGTCATGGATCCCTTCGGCCTCCGTCCCACCGGAGAGCTCTCCGCGGGCGAGGTCGGCTATCTGACCGCCTCCATCAAGAACGTCAGCGACACGCGCGTCGGCGATACCGTCACCCACGCGGACAATCCCGCCGCCGAACCGCTCCCCGGCTTCAAGAAGGTCCAGTCCATGGTCTTCGCCGGCATCTATCCCGCGGACGGCGCGCGCTACAACGAGACGAAGGACGCGCTCGAAAAGCTCCAGCTCAACGACGCCGCCTTCTCCTTCGAGCCGGAGACGTCCATCGCGCTCGGCTTCGGCTTCCGCTGCGGCTTCCTCGGGCTGCTCCACATGGAGATCATCGAGGAGCGGCTCGAGCGGGAATTCAACCTCGACCTCATCACGACCGCCCCGAGCGTCATCTACGAGATCACGAAGAAAAACGGCGAGGTCATCCGCATCGACAACCCGACGAACTATCCCTCCCCCGACGAGATCGAGACGGCGGCGGAGCCCATCGTCGCGGCGTCCGTCATCACCCCGACCGAGTACGTCGGCGGCATCATGGACCTCTGTCAGGACCGGCGCGGCGTCTTCATCGACATGAAGTACATCGACACCGAGCGCGTCGAGCTGCACTACAAGCTCCCGCTCAACGAGATCATCTACGACTTCTTCGACGCGCTCAAATCCCGGAGCCGCGGGTACGCCTCCCTCGACTACGAGCTCGAAGGATACGAGCCGTCGAACCTCGTCAAGCTCGACTTCCTCCTCAACGGCGAGATGGTCGACGCCCTGACCTTCATCGTGCATGCAGACAAGGCCTACGCGCGCGCCCGCAAGATCGCCGAGAAGCTGAAGGACAACATCCCGCGCCAGCTCTTCGAGGTGCCGATCCAGGCCGCCGTCGGGTCGAAAATCATCGCCCGCGAGACCGTCAAGGCCCTGCGCAAGGACGTCCTCGCGAAGTGCTACGGCGGCGACATCACCCGGAAGAAGAAGCTGCTCGAAAAACAGAAGGAAGGCAAGAAGAAAATGCGTCAGCTCGGCTCCGTGCAGGTTTCCCCCGAGGCCTTCATGGCGGTGCTCAAGCTCGACGACGATCAGTGATTATGAATTACTACGAATCGATGAATCGTCCCCGTCCGCTCGGGATCTACGTCCACATCCCCTTCTGCCGCTCGAAGTGCGCCTACTGCGACTTCAATTCCATCGTGACGGATTCCCCGGACATTGTCACCCGCTATATCGACGCCGTCATCGCCCACATGGAGAGCTACCGCACCGCGGTCCGGGACGAATACCTGCCCGACACCGTCTTCATCGGCGGAGGAACGCCCACCGCGATCCTGCCGGAGGAGCTCTTCCGCCTCATCCGCGCGATGAAGAAGATCTTCCCTCTCGCGGACGGCGCGGAGTTCACCGTCGAGGCCAACCCGGCGACCGTCAGCTACTCCACCCTCACCCGCCTGCGCCGCATGGGCGTGACCCGGCTGAGCATGGGGCTGCAGTCTGCGCATGACAACGAGCTCAAAGCCCTCTCCCGCATTCATACGCGGAAGGACTTCGCCCGTTCGTTCCGCATGGCGAGAGACGCGGGATTCGACAACATCAACGTCGACCTGATGTTCGGGATCCCGGAGCAGACGCCGGACACGCTCCTCCACACCCTGCACTATCTGACGCGCGTGGGACCGGAGCACATCTCGCTCTACGACCTCAAGATCGAGCCCGGGACGCCGTTCCACACGCACTACGCCGAGCTCGCCCCGACCCTCCCCGGCGAGGACGCGGAGGCCGACATGTATCTCTCGTCGATCGCCTATCTCCGCGACATGGGCTACATGCAGTACGAGATCTCGAACTTCTCCCGCCCGGGCCGCCAGTGCCGCCACAACCTCAAGTACTGGAACTGCGACGAATACCTCGGCTTCGGCGTCTCCGCGCATTCCTATTTCCACGGAAGCCGCTTCTCGTTCACCCGCGACATCGCGAAATACATCGAGGGCGTCACCGTGAAGGACAGCCGCGTCCGGATCACCGACGAGCTGGAGGAGGTCGGCGAGCGGGAGCGCATCGGGGAATACATCATGCTCCGGCTCCGGCTCACGGCGGGCATCGACGAGAATGAATTCAGCCGCCGCTTCGGCTACTCCTTCGAGGAGCTCTACGGCGAGAAATGCCGCCGCTTCGTCAAGGGCGGATTCATGACGCGCCGCCGCGGGATCACCGCCCTCACCCCCGCCGGCATGTTCGTTTCCAACTACATCCTGTCCGACCTGCTCGAATTCGAGGACCTCGGACGCTTCAATTTCGGAGGCTGATATGAAAAACGCGCTCTTCTTCGGCGACGCCGGACGAATCGGCTACGTCTACTCCCCCGAGGTGATCGAAAAGCTCCATGCCGCGCTCTGCTTCGAGACCGATCACGTCATCTCAAAGCGGGAGCTCGCCGAATACCGGGACGTCCTCTCCCGCGCGGATTACCTCTTCACGACCTGGGGCATGCCGCACTTTGAAAAAGAGGAGATCCGCGAATACCTCCCGAACCTCAAGGCTGTATTCTACGGTGCGGGGTCGGTCCAGCACTTCGCCCGCGAATTCATCGAGGAGGGCGTCGCCGTTTTCTCCGCGTGGGCGGCAAACGGCACCCCCGTCGCGGAATACACCTTCGCCGAGATCATCCTCGCCTCGAAGGGCTTTTATCAGCGGCTCCACCGTCCCTCCGACGGGAGCGCATGGCCCAACCGGGGTGTCGGCGTCGATTTTCCCGGGAACTATGAGATCAGGGTCGGCATCGTCGGCGCCGGCATGATCGGCAAGATGGTCATCGAAAAGCTCAAGACCCTCGACAAGATCGAGACCCTCGTCTTCGATCCCTTCCTCCCGGACGAGCGGGCAGCCGGGCTCGGCGTCACGAAGACCGATCTCGAAACGCTCTTCTCCTCCTGCGACGTGATCTCGAACCACCTCGCGAACAATCCCCAGACCGTCGGGATGCTCGACGGGCGCCTGTTCTCCCGCATGAAGCCCCACGCGGCGTTCATCAACACCGGACGCGGCGCGCAGGTCGTGGAGGACGATCTCATCGCAGCGCTCCGCGAGGTCCCGACCCGGGTCGCCGTCCTCGACGTCACCTGGCCCGAGCCTCCGGCGGAATCCAGCCCGCTCTACACCCTCCCGAACGTCTTCCTGACGCCGCACATCGCGGGCTCGATCGGGAACGAGGTGCACCGCATGGCGGAATACATGTTCGAGGAATACGAAGCGTTCGACGCGGGACGGGAGACGCGGTATTCCGTCACGCTCAAGATGCTGGAGACCATGGCATGAGCGGCGCGCGCTTCACCTGCCGCACGGAGGAGGATTTCCGCGCGGCGCAGGAGAGGGACGGCGTCTCCCTCCCCGCCTCGCACGATCTCTCCGTCCTCGCGGAGCCGCTGACCGTCGGCGATACCCGCGTGACGCTGAAAAACCGCCTGACAATCCATCCGATGGAGGGCTTCGACTCGACTCCCGACGGCGCGCCGGGCGAGCTCACGATGCGTCGGATCCGGCGTATGGCGTCGGGCGGCGCGGGACTGCTCTGGGTCGAGGCCACCTCGGTCGTCGAGGAGGGCCGCACGAGCACCGGACAGCTCTGGATCCATGAAGAAAACCTCGACGCGTTCAAGCGGCTCGCCGAGGAGGCCCATCGTCTCTCGGACGGCGCGCCCGTGATCCTGCAGCTCACCCACTCGGGACGCTTCTCCCGTCCGGACAACACGCCCCGCCCCGTGATCTCGTACCACAATCCCGTCATGAACGAGAAGATGGACATCGATCCCTCCTGGCCCGTCGTGACGGACGAATACCTCGACGCCCTGCCCGGGAAATTCGGCGCGGCGGCAAAGCTGGCGAAGGACGCGGGCTTCGACGGCGCGGACATCAAGTGCTGTCACAAATACCTGTTCAGCGAGCTGCTCTCGGCCTACTCCCGTCCCGGGCGTTACGGCGGGAGCTTCGAGAACCGGACGCGCCTCTTTCTCGATTCGATCCGCGCGGCGGCGGTCCATGCCTCGCCGGAATTCGTCATCGCCTCGCGCTTCGGACCCGTCGAGATGATCCCCCATCCGTGGGGCTTCGGCATGGCGCGGGACGGATCGCTCACGCCCGACTGGGACGAACCGGACCGCCTGTACCGGGAAATGTATGACTGCGGCGTGCGGCTCGTCGACATGACGCTCGGCTCACCGTATTACAACCCGCACGTCAACCGCCCATACGACAACGGGGGCTACGAACCGCCGGAGCCGCGCCTCGCGGGGGTCTCCCGCCTGATCGACGCGGCGGCGCACATGAAGAAAACCGTCCCCGGCATCGCGCTGATCGGGACGGGGTACAGCTATCTGCGGACCTTTGCCCCGGGCGTCGCGGCGGGCGCGGTCGGGAACGGCCTGACCGACGCGGCGGGTTTCGGGCGGATGGCCTTCGCGTACCCCGATTTCGCGCGGGACATTCTTGAAAAAGGCGCGCTCGATCCCGGGAAGGTCTGCCTCACCTGCTCGAAGTGCACGGCGATGATGCGGAAGATCCACGCGACCGGATGCCCCATCCGCGACCGGGAGGTCTACCTGCCGATGCTCCGGGAGCTGTTTCCGAAGGAGTGATACGATGCTCACCGTCCGACACGCAGAATTGTCCGACCGAGCGTTCTGGTTCTCGCTGGACGCGCACCTCCCGGAGGCGATGTTCGCCCGCAAGGTCCGGGATGGCGAGGCCCTTGTCGCCCTGGAGGACGGACAGCCCGCCGCTCTCCTGCGATGGTCCCTCTTCTGGGACGAGATCCCCTTCTGCAATCTTCTCTATGTTGCCCCCTCCCGCCAGCGGTGCGGCATCGGTCGCGCGCTCATGACGGCGTGGGAGGACGAGGCGCGCGCGGCGGGATACGACCGGGTACTCGTCTCCACCCAAGCGGACGAGGAGGCTCAGCACTTCTACCGCAAGCTCGGCTACCGGGACTGCGGAGGCTTTCTGCCCGCCCCCGGCGATCCGACGGAACTCCTCCTTGTGAAGGAGCTCGATTCACAGAAAACGAGGTAACGCCATGAAAAACGGAAAGCGATGCGCCATCGTCACCGGAGCGGCCCGCGGGATCGGACGGGGCATCTCCCTCTCCCTCGCGGAGCACGGCTACACGGTCGCGGCGGTGGGGACCCGGCCTGCCGACGCCGTCGCGGAATACACGGACGCGCTCTGCCGCCTCTCGCCCGAATCCTTCTATATTCAGGGGGACATCTCCTCGCATGAGGACCGCCTCCGGATCGCCGATGAAGCGTTCCGCGGCCTCGGTGAGGTCGACGTGCTCGTGAACAACGCGGGCGTCGCGCCGAAGGTCCGGGCGGACATGCTCGAGATGAGCGAGGAGAGCTTCGACACGGTCCTCGGCGTCAATCTGCGCGGCACGTTCTTCCTCACGCAACAGATCGCCCGGCGCATGGCGGCGCAGCAGAACGACGCGTTCCGGGCGGTGGTGTTCATCACCTCGATCTCGGCGGCCGTCTCGAGCGTCAACCGGGGCGAATACTGCATCTCGAAGGCCGGACTCTCCATGGCGGCGACGCTTTACGCGGACCGTCTCGCGGAATACGGCATCCGGGTGTACGAGGTGCGTCCCGGGATCATCGCGACGGATATGACGGCGGGCGTGCGCGCGAAATACGACCGCCTGATCGCCGAGGGACTCTGCCCGATCCCGCGCATCGGCGAGCCGGAGGACGTGGGCCGGACCGTTCTTGCCCTCGCGGACGGCGCGCTCTCCTACACCACCGGACAAGTGGTCGGCGTCGACGGCGGCATGACGATCCAGAAGCTCTGAGCGGGCCGAAAAATCCCACGCTCCGTTGGAAAATTCTCAAATACGCCTCTATTGCGTTTTCTCCTCCCGTGTGATACAATGAAGCCAGAACCGGCCGGTTCCGATTTCATCACACGGGAGTTTTTATGATGGACATGCACCTTGCCCAAAACCTGAAACGCCTGCGCCGCGCCCGCGATATGACGCAGGAGGAGCTCGCGTCCTTCCTCGGCGTGTCGGGACAGGCGGTTTCCAAGTGGGAGACCGGTTCCGGGATGCCCGATCTGCCCCTGCTCATCACGACCGCGGCGTTTTTCGGCGTCTCACTCGACGATCTTGTCGGGATGAGCGAGGTCCGGAACGCCTCGCGCTACGCCGACCTCAAGCGGGACGCGGACCTTCTCTCCAACACGAACCATCCGGCAGAAGCCGCCGCGCTGTATCGGGAGATCCTCACGCTCTACCCGGAGGACTGGCAGATCATGATGTCCTGCGCCTCCTGTCTCCGAAGGATCGGCGGGGAGGCGAAGGAGGAGAACACCGCGGAGGCGATCCGGCTCTATGAGAGGATCGCGGAACGCAGCCCGGACCGCCGGCTCGGTTCCGACGCGGGACAGCAGATCTGCCTGACCCTCGCGCAGGCGGGGAAAAAAGAAGAAGCGGTCCAGCGTGCGGCGGCGCTCCAGCTCGACTGGCACAGCCATTGCCTGCTCATGCTCGAGCTCATGGAAGGGGACAATCGCTTCAGCTGGTGCCGTTATCTGGCATCGGAATCCGCGTCCCGCATCGCCCAGGTCATCGACACGGTGACCGAAGGCGCGCGGTTTTCGCGGGAGGAGAAGATCCGGCTGCTCAAAAAGATCCCTGCGCTCTTCGATCTGCTCTGGGATCACGGTGACTACGCGGAGTCCTATCTGACCGTCGCTTCGGCGTGGTGGCGGATCACGCATCTCTCGCTGAAGGGCGGGGAGATCGACGAGGCGTTCCATGCGCTCGGGGAGTGCGCGCGCCTCACCGCTCAGTACGACCGCAGCGAGGGCAAGCTGATCAAAGCGACGTCCCCGCTCTTCGAGGGCGAGTCGTTTATTTCCCACGG
>CACZSA010000146.1 GCA_902783705.1 uncultured Ruminococcus sp. | reverse complement strand
TGTCAGGCAGCGATTGCTAATTCGTCGTTAGCGTTTAATTTAGTTTGGAGCCTTTTAAAGAGTTACCCCGAGCTCTACCCGCTTATCACACTTCAAAATCCCCGTCGAAACCTTTACGTCCCCATGAGGGCGGCACGAGCGTGCTTTCCTGCCGCGTTCATAGTATATCACATTTTGGCCCCATCTGCAAGAGGAAAGCGCAAAATTAACCGAACTTTAATCTGCCTCCCCCCGCAAGAGAACGCTGCGCCGGAAAAAACATCCTTTCAATCGCCCCCGCAAGGATTTGTTGCTTGCATATTCCGGCATTCTATGCTATGATGTTCTCGAAGTCAAACCTCCGGCGTCTGTCCGGAGAGGATCGGAGGAGCAAATGAGAACCGTAGGGAATAACATCCGCAAGTACCGCGAGAAAGCCGGTATCAGTCAGGAGGCGCTCGCCGAAAAGCTGAACGTCACCCGGCAGGCCGTCTCCAATTGGGAGCTCAGCAAAACGGAGCCCGACATTGACACCCTGCACCGGATCGCGGATTCGCTCGGCGTCATGATCGAGGAGCTCATCTACGGCTACAAGCGGCAGACCACCATCATTCACAATCACAACACGACGCAGAAAATCGAGGAAGCCTCGACGCAGGGGATTGGGTTCGGCTGCGCGCTGGCGATGGTCATCTCGTATGTGAAATGGCAGTCCATCGGCTGGGCGATCCTGCACGGGGCAATGAGCTGGGGATACGTGATCTATTATTTCTTCAAGTATGTGAAAACCTGAAAAAAGGCAGGGCCTCTTGCATTCTGTCCGCTCCGGTGGTATAATGGGCACAGATTTACCGAAAAGGAGATTTCATCATGCCCAACGAATGGGACCTTTCGATCCTGTACAAAGGATTTGACGACCCCGCTCTCGCCGCCGATCTGAAAATCGCGGACGAACTCATCGCGGAGCAGATCGCCCTTGCCGAAAAGGCGGAGAACCTGCCGCACCGCTATCTGCTCGAGGAATACCTCGATCTGTGCGAGAAATCCTCCGCCGTTTCCTCGAAGCTCTACGAATACGCCTCGCTCCGGTATTCCGCCGACACGGGCTGCACCGAGGCCGCGAGCCTGATGGGGAAGCTCATGGACAAGTTCAGCGAGACCGCCGCCTCCGACGCGAAGATCCGCCGCCTCATCGCCTCCTTTGACGACCTCGACGCACTGATCGGGAGCGGCTTCGGCGAATACGCCTATCTGCTCCGCTCTCTGCGCGAGGACAGCCGCTACCTCCTCTCCGACGCCGAGGAAGCGCTGCTTGCGAAGATGAAGATCTCCGGCTCCGCGGCGTGGGAGGATCTGCAGTCCAGCCTGACGAGCAGCGTCAAGGCGAACTACCGCGGGGAAGAGATCCCGCTCTCCGCTGTTCGCAACCTCGCCTATGATCCCGATCCCGCCGTCCGCAAGGATGCCTACGAGGCCGAGCTCGCGTGCTATGCGCCGATCCGCGAGGCCGTCGCGTTCTCCCTCAACTCGATCAAGCTCCAGATGATCAACGAGTGCGCCCTCCGCGGGTACGACTCGCCGCTCGACCGCGCGCTGAAGGATTCCCGGATGAAGCGGGAGACGCTCGACGCTCTGATCTCGGCGATGGAGGAATACCTGCCGGTGTTCTGGAAGTATCTCCGCGCGAAGGCCGAAGCCCTCGGACACAAGAACGGCCTGCCGTGGTACGATCTCTTCGCGCCGATGGGGAAGAGCGACCGCAAGTTCACGATCCCCGAGGCAAAGGAGACGCTCCTCTCGTTCTTCGAGCCGTTCGATCATGACCTCGCCGCCATGATCGCACGGGCGTTTGACGAGAGCTGGATCGACTTCCCGCCGCGGGAGGGCAAGGTCGGCGGCGCGTTCGACTGCGGCGTCCCGACGGCGAAGCAGAGCCGCGTGCTCACGAACTTCGACGGCTCGTTCAGCGATGTCATCACCCTCGCGCACGAGCTGGGCCACGCGTTCCACGATCAGCAGGTCTTCCCGCACAGCCTCATGAATCAGGACTACTCCATGCCGGTCGCCGAGACGGCCTCCACGTTCAACGAGGTCGTGGCGGGCGCGGCGTCCCTTGAAATGGCGGGGAGCAGGGAAGAGCGGCTGAACCTCCTCGAGAGCCAGCTCATGGACGCCTGCCAGATCATCTGCGACATCTATTCGCGCTATCTCTTCGAAACGGCGGTCTTCGAAAACCGCAGCGAGGAGTTCATGAACGCGGACCGCCTCTGCGAGCTGATGCTCGAGGCGCAGAAAAAGGCCTACGGAAACGGCCTCGATCCGGACACGCTGCACCCGTATATGTGGCTGTGCAAGGGCCATTATTACAGCGGCGACCTCAGTTTCTACAACTTCCCCTATGCGTTCGGCGGTCTCTTCGCACGCGGACTGTACGCGAAGTACCGCGAGGAGGGGCCAGCCTTTGTCCCGACGTATAAGAAGATGCTCTGGGCGACCTCGGTGAACGACGTCGAGGACACCGCGAAGATCGCCGGGATCGACCTCACCGACCGGGCGTTCTGGGAATCCGGCCTCGCCTCCATCGCGGAGCAGATCGACGAATTCTGCGAACTGGTGAAATAAACCCGCACGGAAACGGGAGCTTTCGGCTGAATGCTGAAAGTTCCTTTTTCTTATTCACAAAAAGCTGTTGAAATGCGGGGCGGAGTGTGGTAAAATAATCATACTATGGCATTTTGCGGGGTGTGGGTACGGATGAAGAAAAACGGTGTGATGCTCGTCGGGCTCTGCGGACGGAGCGGGTCGGGCAAGGGCTATGTTTCCGCGCTTTTCTCACGCCGCGGCATCCCCTCGGTCGACACCGACGCGGTGTACCGGGAGATGACCGGACCCGCCGACGCGCTCTCCCCCTGCATGATAGAGCTCCGCGCCCGCTTCGGAGACGCCGTCGTCTTGGAGGACGGTTCGCTCAACCGCGCCGCGATGCGTGCCCTCGTCTTCGGCGGCGACGCGGAGGCGCTCTCCGACCTCAACCGCATCACGCATCATTATATTCTCGACGAGACCCGCCGGATCGCGGACATGCTCTGTGCCGCGGGATCCCCGATCGTCCTCGTCGACGCGCCGCTGCTGTATGAGAGCGGATTCGACGCGGAATGCGCCCGGGTGGTCTGCGTGACCGCGCCCGAGGAGACGATCGTCGCCCGGATCATGCAGCGCGACGGCATCGGAGAAGCGGACGCCCGCCGACGCCTCGCCGCGCAGAAGTCCGTCGAGGAGCTCGAAGGCCGCGCGGATTACGTGATCGTCAACGACGACTGCCCGAAGGACGAGCTGATCCGACGGGTGGATGCGGTCGCAGACGCGCTCGAGAAAGTGCGCCGCGCGGAATACGAAGACGGCGAGGCGTGCGCATGCACAGACTGCAAGCCAGACAAGGAACCCGAAGAGAACGCGAACGCGGAGGAGGATCGATGAAGTTCAGAACAGCGGTCCGCCGCAGCACCGTCATCGTCGTCATCCTCGTCGCAGCCGTTTTCATCGGTTACGGGTACCAGCTCGTCGGGGAGATCCTCGACCGGAGGAATCACCCGCGGGAGTTTGCCGGATTCGTCGAGAAGTATTCAGCCACCTATGGGGTGCCGGAGTACATGCTCTACGCCGTCATCAATACGGAGAGCGGTTTCCAGAGCAACAAGGTCTCCGAGAACGGGCGGATCGGGCTCTTCCAGATCCATCCGGACATGCTCGACTGGCTCAACGGCATCACGAAGGAGAATCTCGGACACGGGCTCCTCTACGACCCGGAGACGAACATCCGGTGCGGCGCGTACATCCTCTCCTATCTCTATACGGAGAACGGCGCGTGGCTCCCGACCCTCGCCGCCTATGAAGCCGGACAGGCCGCGGTCGACGAATGGGAGAAGATCGAGGCCCTGACTGATTCCGTCGGGGTGCTCCAGACGATCCCGGACGAGGCGATGGCGTCCTTCGTCGGGCAGATTCTCGACGACGCGGAGATGTACCGCGCCCTCTACTACACAGGAAACTGAAAAATATCCATATAGACATCGAAAGGAAGCAATACCATGAGCGACAAGACCAGAGGACAGATTCTGCGCGACGAGCTCTTCTACAAGAAAAAGAGCGCGTTTGAAGTGAAGACGGCGGAGGAGCTTTCCGCAGCGAAGGAGTACGCGGACGGTTATGTGAAGTGGCTCGACAGCTCGAAGACCGAGCGCGAGGCCGTGGACGCGTCCGTCGCGCTGCTCGAGGCGGCGGGCTACCGTCCGTACAGTGTCGGCGACCCGATCAAGGCGGGCGACCGACTCTACCTCAACAACCGCGGCAAGAACCTTTTCGCGATCCACGTCGGCACCGAGCCCATCGACTGCGGCGTACGCATCTGCGCGGCCCACATCGACTCCCCCCGCCTCGACCTCAAGCAGCATCCGCTCTATGAGAACGACGGCGTCGCGTACTTCAAGACGCACTACTACGGCGGCATCCGCAAGTATCAGTGGGTGACGATCCCGCTTGCGCTGCACGGCGTCGTGACGAAAGCCGACGGAGAGACCGTACAGGTCCGCATCGGCGACGAGCCCGGCGATCCCGTCCTCTGCATCTCCGATCTGCTCCCGCATCTCGCGAAGGATCAGAACGGACGGACCCTCGGCTCGGCGTTCACCGGAGAAGGCCTGAACGTCATGCTCGGCTCCTCCCCCTTCTTCGAGGAGGACGGCAAGCTCACGCCCGCAGACGAGAAGGTCAAACTCAACATCATGATCCTGCTCAACGAGAAGTACGGCATCACCGAAGCCGACTTCATGAGCGCGGAGCTCTCGATCGTTCCTGCGCAGAACGCCGTCGACGTCGGCCTCGACCGCTGGCTCATCGGCGCATACGGGCATGACGACCGCGTCTGCTCCTATCCGGCCCTCACCTCCCTCATCGAGGCGGAGGACAGCGTCCATACCTGCATGGCGGTCCTCGCGGACAAGGAGGAGATCGGCTCCGAGGGTATCAGCGGCATGCAGTGCGTGCTCCTCGTTGACATCATCGACGAGCTCGCGAAGAACCTCGGCGGCAACCCGAACGTCGTGCGCAGCCACTCGAAGTGCCTCTCCGCGGACGTGACGGCCTGCTATGACCCGAATTATCCCGAAGTTTACGAAAAGCGGAATTCCTCGCTCCTGCACTGCGGTGTCGGTCTCTCGAAGTACACCGGCTCCGGCGGAAAGGGCGGCACCAACGATGCCTCTGCGGAGCTCGTCGGCTGCGTGCGGAAGATCTTCGACGACGCGGGCGTCATCTGGCAGACCGCGGAGCTCGGACGCGTGGATCAGGGCGGCGGCGGCACGGTCGCGAAGTACATCGCCAACCACAACATCGAGACGGTCGACATCGGCGTCCCCGTGATCTCGATGCACGCGCCGTTCGAGATCATCTCGAAGTCCGACCTGTACGAGGCGCATAAGGCGTTCGCGGCGTTCTGCAAATAAGCCGCGGAAGCAAAACGTAAGAATCCGATATTCCGGTGCGATCCCCGTGCCGGAGTATCGTTTTCATGAAGAAGGAGATCGGCATGGAGAAAATCAAGGAAATCCTCCGGGAATGCGGGATCGTGCCCGTCATCCGCATCGAATCGGCCTCGGACGCCGTACCGCTCGCAAAAGCGCTCATGGACGGCGGACTCCCGGCGGCGGAGATCACCTTCCGCACGAGTGCCGCGGCGGACGCGATCCGGGAAATGCGGCGCGCGGTGCCGGAGCTCACGGTCGGCGCGGGAACGGTCCTCACGGCGGATGCGCTCGATGAGGCGATCGACGCAGGCGCGCAGTTCGGCGTATCCCCGGGATTCCGTACGGAGATCGCGTGCGGAGCTGTCCGTCGTGGGCTGCCGTTCGTGCCGGGGGTCATGACGCCCACGGAGATCGAGGCGGCGATGGCGGTAGGGTTCGATACCCTCAAATTCTTCCCGGCGGAAGCGGCGGGCGGCGTAAAAATGCTGAAAGCCCTCGCGGCCCCCTACGGCGGGATTCTTTTCATGCCGACGGGCGGGATCACGCTCGGGAACGCGGCGGACTATCTCGCGCTGAAGAACGTCTTCTGCTGCGGCGGATCGTTCATCGCGACCTCGGAGATGATCGCGCGCGGAGACTTCGCCGCGATCCGGGAGGGCGCCCGCGCGGTGTCCGATTTTATGGGAAAGCTCCGGGGAAAAGCGCCCAGCCACAAGGGATAAAGGTATGCATGAGAGACTGAACGAAGCGGAACAGCGGTTTCTGAGGATCGAAGAAGAGCTCGCGGATCCGGCGGTCATGGGGGATATCGAGCGATACACCGCGCTTCTCAAGGAACACGCCTCCCTCGCCCCCGTGATCGAGAAGTTCCGGGAATACAAGCGCGCCCTCTCGAGCGTGGACGAAGCGCGCGCGATCCTCGACACGGAATCGGATCCCGATCTGCTCGCGCTCGCGGACGAGGAATTCAAAACCGGACGCGAGACGGCGGCGCGGACCGAGGAGGAGCTCAAGATCCTGCTTCTGCCGAAGGATCCGCTCGACGAGAAGAACGTCGTCGTGGAGATCCGGGCCGGAGCGGGCGGAGACGAAGCCGCGCTCTTCGCCGGAGTGCTCTACCGGATGTACACGATGTACGCGGATGCCCGGCATTATAAAACGGAGCTTGTCTCCTCGAACGAAACGGGACTCGGCGGCTTCCGCGAGATCACCTTCCTCGTGACGGGGCAGGGGGCCTATTCCCGGTTCAAGTATGAAAGCGGCGTCCACCGCGTCCAGCGCGTGCCGGAGACCGAATCGTCCGGGCGCATCCACACCTCGACCGCGACCGTCGCCGTCCTTCCCGAAGCGGAGGACGTAGAGGTCGAAATCGATCCCGGAGATCTTGAAATCGAGACGATCAAATCCTCCGGCGCGGGCGGACAGCACGTCAACAAGACGGAATCCGCGATCCGGCTCCTGCACAAGTCGACGGGGATCGTGATCGAATGCCAGGACGAGCGGAGCCAGTTCAAGAACCGCGACAAGGCGATGAAGCTCCTGCGCGCGAAGCTCTTCGACCTCAAAAGCCGGGAGCAGAACGAGAAGATCGCTTCCGAGCGGCGTTCGCAGGTCGGCACGGGAGACCGGAGCGAGCGCATCCGAACATATAATTTCCCGCAGGGACGCGTGACGGATCACCGCATCGGCCTGACGATCTATTCGATCGAGACCTTCATCGACGGGAATATCGACAGCATGATCGACGCCCTCGCCACCGCGGAGACGGCGGAGAAGCTGAAAAACGGCGGAGGCGGGGCATGAAGACCGAATATCTGAAAATCACGGGCGACGCGCGGACCGACGAAGAAGTTATCGAACGGGCGGCGGCGGTCATCCGGCGGGGAGGCCTCGTCGCGATCCCGACCGAGACGGTTTACGGTCTGGCGGGCAGCGCGCTCCTCGAGGATTCCGCGAAAAAGATCTATGCGGCGAAGGGGCGGCCCTCCGACAACCCGCTGATCGTGCACATCGCCTATCCCGAAGACGCCGAGAGGATCGCGTATCCCGATGAGATTTTCACCGCGCTCGCCGGACGCTTCATGCCGGGACCTCTCACCGTGGTGCTCCCGAAGAAGGACTGCATTCCCGACACCGTGACGGCGGGCGGCGATACCGTGGCGGTCCGGTGCCCGTCCAATCCCGTAGCGCACCGGCTGATCGAGGTTTCGGGGCATCCCATTGCCGCGCCGAGCGCAAACCGATCCGGCATCCCGTCCCCGACGCGCGCGGAGCACGTGCTCGCCGACATGGACGGGCGGATCGACATGATCCTCGACGGCGGACCGTGCGAGATCGGGCTGGAATCGACGGTCATCCGCCTCGACGGGAACGGGTCCTGCACGATCCTGCGTCCCGGCGCCGTCACCGCGGAAATGCTCGGCGAGGTGTGCCGCTCGGTGCGGATCGCCCCCGCCGTGATCGAGCCGTCCCTCGCAAACGGGATCCGCCCGGAATCGCCCGGGATGAAGTACAAGCACTACGCGCCGAAGGCCGATCTTCTCCTCGTCGACGCGCCGCACGACGCCTTCGCAGACTATGTGCGGACCCACGCCGAAGGGAAGTACGGCGTGCTCGCGTGGGATGAAGACGCCGCTCTCTTCCCGGAGGGGGCGCTGCTCTCCCTCGGTCCGCGCGGAGACGCACGGGAGGCCTCGCGCAGGCTCTTCTCGCTTCTCCGGCAGGCGGACGAGCGGGCATTCACGACCGTTTACGCCGAGCTGCCGCCCGCCGAGGGGGAAACGCTCGCCTATTACAACCGCATCATCCGGGCCGCCGGGTGCCGGATCATCCGGCCTTAAAGCAGTATCCATATTTTAAATAAACGATCAACCGATCACACGGAGGAAAGCTATGGCTCTCACGACCGAAAGCATGAACGAATTTGTCGGCGAAATCCAGAAGAAGCTCGTCGCCATGGGGCGGCCCGTCATCGCGGAGATGTTCCCGGCGACCTATCTCAACACCATCGAGACCACCGTCACGCCCGACGAGAACGGCGTCTTCGTCATCACCGGCGACATCCCGGCGATGTGGCTCCGCGACTCGTCCGCGCAGGTGCGGCATTATCTCCCGCTGACGAAGAGCGATCCGCAGGTCCGCCAGCTTGTCGACGGGCTGGTGAAGCGGCAGGCGATCTGCATCAAAAACGACCCCTACGCCAACGCCTTCAACCGCACGGGCGACCACATCACCCAGTGGCAGTTCCACGACGATACGGAATTCCGCAACCCGATGGCGTGGGAGCGCAAGTACGAGGTCGACTCGCTCTGCTATCCCGTGAACCTCGCCTATCACTTCTGGAAGGCATCCGGGAGCGCGGAGCACCTCGACGACAACTTCAAGGCTGCCTGCGTGACGATTCTCGACACCTTTGAGCGCGAACAGCACCACGCGGAGAACTCGAAGTATTATTTCCGCCGCACGAACTGCCCGCCGACCGACACGCTCTCCCACGACGGTCAGGGGTCGCCCGTTGCCTACACCGGGATGACGTGGTCCGGCTTCCGTCCGAGCGACGACAGCTGCACCTACCATTATCTGATCCCCTCCGAAATGTTCGCGGTCGTCATCCTCGGCTTCATGGTTGAGATGGCAGAGGAGGTCTGGCACGACGAAGCACTCGCCGCGCGCGCGGGGAAGCTCCGCGATGAGATCGACCATGGCATCAGGACCTACGGCATCGTCGACGATCCCGATTTCGGAAAGATCTACGCCTACGAGACGGACGGCATGGGCCACTACACTCTCATGGACGACGCGAACGTCCCGAGCCTGCTCTCGATCCCGTATCTCGGCTACTGCACGGCGGACGATGAGATCTATAAGAACACCCGCGCCTTCATCCTCTCGAAGAAGAATCCCTACTACTTCGAGGGCAAGGCCGCCGAGGGCATCGGATCCCCGCACACGCCGAAGGACTACATCTGGCACGTCTCCCTCGCGATGCAGGGCCTGACCTCGCAGGACGACGCGGAGGTGAACCGCATCCTCGATCTCTTCGAGACGACGACGGCGGGACGCGGCCTGATGCACGAGGGCTTCCACAAGGACGATCCCGAGCTCTTCACCCGCGCGTGGTTCGCATGGGCCAATTCCATTTTCGCGGAGTTCGTCATCCACGCGGCGAACCGATAAAAATCACAAGCTGAGGAAAACATGCCAAGAAAGAAGAAAGACGCGCCCGAAATTCCCGTTGTGACAGCCGAGGTACGCGATCAGCAGATCGTCGACACCATTGAGAAGAACTACATGCCCTATGCGATGAGCGTCATTGTGTCCCGCGCGATCCCGGAGATCGACGGCTTCAAGCCCTCGCACCGGAAGCTGCTCTACACGATGTTCAAGATGGGGCTCCTGAATCCTTCCGCGCCCCGGACAAAGTGCTCGAACGTCGTCGGACGCACGATGCAGCTCAACCCGCACGGCGATGCGGCGATCTACGATACCCTCGTCCGTCTGACGCGCGACAACGAGACGCTGCTCCACCCGTTCATCGACTCGAAGGGCGCGTTCGGCAAGCATTACAGCCGGGACATGGCCCCCGCCGCGCCGCGTTATCCCGAGGTGAAGCTCGAGGCGTTCTCCGCGGAGATCTTCGGCGGGATCGACAAGGATGCCGTGGACATGGTCCCGAACTACGACAATACGCAGACTGAACCGGCCCTGCTTCCGACGTCGTTTCCGAACATCATCGTCTCCCCGAATCTCGGCATCGCCGTCGGTCTGGCCTCGCAGATCTGCTCCTTCAATCTCGGGGAGGTCTGCGACGGCACGATCGCGCTTCTGAAAAATCCGAAGACGTCGGTGGAGAAGCTCCTCGATCTCATCAAGGCCCCCGATTTTTCCGGCGGCGCGTCGATCCTCTATGACCGCGACCAGATGCGGCAGATCTACGAGACCGGGCAGGGAAGCTTCCGGATGCGCGCACGCTGGCGCTTCGACAAGGCGAACAGCCTTATTGAGATCACCGAGATCCCGTACTCCACGGCGGTCGAGGTCATCATCAAACGGATCACGGACCTTCTCAAGGAAGGCAAATTTAAGGAGATCGGCGATATCCGCGACGAGATCGACCTCTCCGGCTTCAAGCTGACGATCGACGTCAAGCGCGGGACCGATCCCGAGGTGCTGATGCAGAAGCTCTACCAGCAGACGACGCTCGAGGACAGCTTCGGCTGCAACTTTACGGTGCTGATCGATGGCTCCCCGCGCCAGCTCGGCGTGAAGGAGATCCTCGAGGAGTGGATCCGGTTCCGCATGGGCTGCGTCCGCCGCGAGCTCTCCTACGACCTCGCGAAGAAGAAGGATAAGCTCCACCTTCTGCGCGGGCTCGGGAAGATCCTGCTCGACATCGACAAGGCGATCCGGATCGTGCGGGAGACCGCGCGGGAATCGGAGGTCGTTCCGCGGCTCATGGAGGGCTTCTCCATCGACGAGATTCAGGCGGAGTACATCGCAGAGATCAAGCTGCGCCACCTCAACCGGGAGTATATTCTCGAGCGGATCCGGGAGATCGAGGACCTCCAGAAGGAGATCGCCGACCTCGAATCGATCATTGCGGACGACATCAAGGTGAAGGAGCTCATCGCGCGCCAGCTCGCCGCCATCAAGAAGAAATACGGCAAGCCGCGCAAGACGGACATCCTCACCGATACGAACGATCCCGTGATTGAGGAGGACGACGGCGTCGAGAATTATCCCGTCTACGTGGTCCTCACAAAGGAAGGGTATTTCAAGAAGATCACGCGGCAGTCCCTCATGCGGGCAGACGAGCAGAAGCTCAAGGACGGCGACGAGGTGGCGAACGCCGAGGACACGGAGAACGTCTCCGAACTCCTCTTCTTCACCGACCGCGCGCAGGTCTACAAGGCGAAGACCGCCGATTTCGATCCCGTCAAGGCGTCCGCGCTCGGCGACTTCATCGCGGCAAAGCTCGGATTCGACGATGGCGAACATCCCATCATGATGAAGGCATTGACGGCATACAACCCGGACGACAACTTCATCTTCCTCTTTGAGAACGGCAAGGGCGTCAAGATCCCGGCAAACGCGTACGAGACCAAGACGAACCGGAAGAAGCTCACCGGCGCCTACTCCGACGCCTCTCCGATCGCGGCAATCCTCTATGAGCGCGCGGGCGAGCCCTTCGACATTCTCATGAAGAACAGCGCGGACAAGGGCATCCTGTTCTCCTCCTCGCTGATCGCGCAGAAATCGACCCGCTCCTCCTCCGGCGTCATCCTCTTCAACATGAAGGACGGTCTGAAGATCACCGAAGTCCTCTCCGGCGAAGCGGCGGACGCGGAGAAGTACGCGCGGTGCCGCAAGAACAAGATCCCGGCGACGGGCATTGCGCTCGAGAAGCCCGCGGAGCAGGTGAAGATGGTCTGAGAAAGGCATTTTATACAGGAGAAATCCCCCAATAATTCGAACGGAATGTAAATTTTGCGGGATTTCTCCTCAATTCTCTTGCATTTGCGCCTTCGGTCGTGTATAATCAGAATGTCGCAGTTCTGCGAATACACGAAAGGGCACATCCATGAAACGAAAGACAGTCACCATCCTCGCGGCTGCGCTCGCTCTTGTCGTATCGACGGGCGTTCTTGCCGCGGCGGCCAGTTATGACAGCTCGACCAACCCGATCGTCACGCTGAATTATCTGACGAACAATTTCAAGAAAGAGATCCTCGAAGCCGTCGACCAACGCATCGACGCGAAGATCGCCTCCATCCGCGAGACACTCGAAAACACCGCGCCGACACAGCCCGTGCAGCAGCCCGAACCTGAGCCCGTCGTTCAGACGCAGCCCGATCCGACGCCCGCCGCCGTGCCCTCCGCCGCATACGAGGTGGTGCAGCTCTCCGCGGGCGACGCGCTCTACGCCGGAGGCTCCTGCGAGGTCATCCTCCGCGCGGGCGAGGCGTACTGCATTGCGCCCGATCCGACGCAGGGCCTCGCCGATACGACAAACGGTTACGAAATCTATAACGGTCAGGCGCTCACGAAGAACCACAACTGTCTGATTCCGCGTGCAGACGGACGTGGCATCCTCGCGGTGACCGAGACCGTATTCATCATGGTCAGGGGGGAATACTCCATTGTCAAAGGTTAACGAAACTCCGAAGAAAAGAACCAGGGAAGAAAAGAAAAAGCTCGTCGTCCGCATCGTCGCTATTTTTCTGGCGGTTCTGATGGTGCTCGGCATGGCTTATTACACCATTATGATCCTCGCCTCCGCGATCCATGCAGACGCGCCGGCGGAACAAACCGAAGTTCTTGACACATCCTCGCTCAAAGCCAGCGGGGATGTTCTGATAAGTGTGGGTATTACCTATGACGCGACCATGACGACAGCCTATGCCGTCACCTCGGAGAGCGGCTTTGTCCTCGGCTCGCAGGAGCTGGACGGCGAGAGACGCTTCGAAGAGCTCTGGGATCTGCCCGGCGGAACGCTGGTCTGCGCATCGGACGACAACCTCACGGAGTCCCGCGGGACCTACTCGATCGCCTCCCGGGAGCGCGACACGGACATCGGCGGCTATCACCTCGAGATCGACTGCTGGGACTGCGAGAGGGAAGACCTCGAGGACCTGATCGACGACAACGAACGGACCGTCAACCGTATGGGATACGACCTGATTCCCGCGTACATCGACGGGTATTATATGCTCCGGATCGGCGACTTCACCTCGGAGGAGGAAGCGGAGGAGGCGATGGAGGAGCTCGAGGACATCTTTACGGGCCGCCGCCGGATGACGGTTACCGGACCGACCGACACCGCCGTGACCGTTTTTGATCCCGACATGCGCGAGATTCTTTTCGAGTATGACTGCGGCGGAGACACGGAGCTCGGGATCGCTGCCGAAGAAGACCGCCGCGGAAACACCTATCTCACAGCGCCGAACGGGAACATCTACGACGGCGTCTTTGCCTTCCGGCGCGTCGTAACGAAGGACACGGACGGCGTGTCCGTCATCAACATCATTCCGCTTGAGGCATACATCGCCGGCGTTCTCCCGTACGAGACCTCGAATTCGTGGCCGATCGAGACGCAGAAAGCCTTCGCGATCACCGTGCGCTCCTTCTCGCTCACGAACATGAAATCGGCCTCGAAGCACTGGGGACACAAATTCGACCTCTGCACCGAGGTGTGTTGTCAGGTCTACCGCGGCGCGGCGAAAATCAACCGCTCCGTGATGGAGGCTGTTCTTGACACCGAAGGCATGGTCATGACCTATGACGACAAGATCGTCGTTGCCTTCTATGTTTCGAGCATGGGCGGCGTGACGATCAGCGCGCAGGACGCATGGGGCGGGGCGGAGGACATTCCGTACCTCCAGCCGATCGAGACGCCGTGGGAGGACTACATGAACCACGAAAACGCGTTCTGGATCAGCGAGATCTCGCCCTCAGCCCTGTGCGACCGTCTCAACCTCGCGGGGTACAAGCAGCTCCGCGATGAGATCGAGGACGTTGAGATCCTTGAATACGCGCACGATTCGACCTACATCAAGACCCTGCGCGTGACGGACATCTACGGAAACCGCGTCGACATCAGCCCCTGCGATTCCGTGCGCATTTCGCTCACGCCGTATGTCAAGAGCTCAAACTTCGTGATCGGGCGCGGTTCGGTCGAATATACCGAGGACGTCGTCGTGCAGGACAGCGCGAAATCCTCCGAGCAGAACGCGAAACCCGATGAACCCGAGACCTACGGCCTCGACTATGCCTACATGGATCTTGACGACTTCTACGTCATCACCGACGAGGCCGAGGAGCGGACCTACTTCGGCGATTCGGTCGCGGTGCTCACGGAGAACGGCGTGATCGATTACGGAAAGCGAGATATCTTCGCCATCGCGCGGCAGAACGCGGACGCCTTTGAGGGCGCATACGTCCTCTCACCCGACGATCCGGTGACCGAGGACGGTCCGTCGAAGTACGTCACCGAAACCGTTGAGGACAAGACGGACGGCTCGAAGAAGACCAAGATCGCCCATGCGGAGAACAGCGACAACTTCATCCTTGTCGGCAAGGGCTGGGGTCATGGTGTCGGCATGAGCCAGTGGGGTGCGTTCGACCTCGCGGTGAAGGGTTACACGGCGCGGGAGATCCTCGAGGCGTATTTCCGCGATATCGACATTCAGGATTACCTGAGAACCGAAAATTACCGGTAATATGTTTTCCGACACCTTGTCCTCGAGGAGAAGACCGATACAAGGCAAAACCAAAAGCCGCCGATCCAATTCTGGTCAGCGGCTTTTCGATTTGCGTTCGTTTGATTTACGCGCTCAGAGCCTTGTCGATGGCCTTCGAGAGCTGGTCGGCGCAGGAGGTGTTCTTGAATCCGCAGAGATTTCCGCGGAGAAGATCGGCGATCTCGCGCGCGTCCTTGCCTTCGACGAGACGCCCGATGGCCTTCAGGTTGCCGTTGCAGCCGCCCGTGAAGACGACGTTCGCGAGCTTGCCTTCCTCATCGATATCGAACGAGATGGCGGAGGAGCAGGTGCCCTGCGTGCGGTACTGGTATTTCATGGTAATCTTCCTTCTTTCTGTTAAGGCGTTACGGTATCCGCCGCGCCTTCGTAGCAGCTCACGTCCGCTTCTTCGCTCTCGATCGTGAACTGCGGGTTGCCGGAGCCGGCGACGTAGCTGTACGGGCTCGACATGTCGGTGTCGTCGATCAGGATGCGGCCCTTCGTGCGGATCTCCATATTGTAGCTGCTGAGACGTCCGGGCGAAGCATAGCGGATCGTGCCGGTCTTGGATGTCAGCTTCAGCTCATTGCGGATGTGCAGGGAGGTGGAGGCGAAATCGAGGTCGTCCGCGCGGATGTTCAGGTAGCCGATCACGGAGTTTTCCATTCGGACCTCGGCCTTCTTCGCGGAGGCGTCGCCGTCGGACTTGACGTTGATGAAGGAGTCCGTGCGGGTCTGGGAGACATTCAGGGTCACGTTTTCGGCGATGATGTTGTAGTCCGTGTTGATGCGCATATTGTCGAGGCGGACCTCACATCCTGCGGCGCCGCGGGCCGTGATCTGGATCTGCTTCAGCCCGATGGAATCCTCGCCTTCCGCAGTGGCCTTTTCAAGCGCTTCCTTCGTGAGGTAGATGTTGATCTGCTTTTCCCGGTCTTCCTCGTCCGCGTTCTTGTACTGGTCGATGAACTCCCGGATCTGCTCCATGTTCAAAATGTACCGCATCCCCTTGAAGGAGAAGCCGTTTTCCCAGAATTTGAGCATGGACTTGATGTCGCCCGTCTCGTCAAAGGAGAGGAGGTTGCTCGAACGGGTGAGTGTGTAGTAGTTTTCCTTGAAGTTGACGAGCTCGATCTTCGAGACGTCGCTGTAATGGTCCGCGCCGGGGGTGTCGCAGTTGCCGTAGACGTTGACCTTGCCCGTTGAGAAGACGACGGAGATGCGCTCCAGGTTGTCGAGGTTGATCTCTTCGCTGATGCTGATATTCCCGTTGACGTTGTCCGCGAAGAGCTGTTCACCGTTCGACTGCGCCATGTTCTGTGCTATGAAGCAGGTCACGAGCCCGACGATCACAAGCAGAACCGCGACGATCAGGGAAATGATGGAGGTCGGTTTCACAGCTTATAGCACTCCCTTCTGATATGTAAGAATAACTCCTTCAGCTTGCGGCAGA
>CACZSA010000145.1 GCA_902783705.1 uncultured Ruminococcus sp. | reverse complement strand
CCTTTGCATGGACCTGATGGGATTCGAACCCACGACCTCTGCGTTGCGAACGCAGCGCTCTCCCAACTGAGCTACAAGCCCGCTGACGAGTGCTATTATACCACATCGCCTCCGGTTTGTCAACAGGATTTCCAAAAAAATCAGCGTGAAAATCGCGGGATTTTTCGTCCTGTCCGCCGCCCGTTTCCGCTCCTCTCCCCCGCCCCCTGCTTGACAACGGATCCGCCGCATGCTATAATAAACCGAAACAAATCCAATCCGAGGAGGACATTATGCTTGGGAAAGAAACGCTCGCGCGGTATCTCTCGCTCTGCCTCATGAGCGACGCGGATTTCGCGGAGATCTACGAGGAGGAGGAGGTCTCCGAGACCCTCAACTCCCTCAACGCCGAGGTGGAAAGCGTGAACCGCACCCTGAAAAGCGGCGCGGGCATCCGGCTCTACCGCGGCGTGCAGTCGGTCTACGGCTACACCAACCACACGGACGACGAACACCTCATCCCGATGATCGGGGATCTGCGGGCCGCGCTTGGAAAGGTCTACGCCCCCGGCGAGAAGGACGTCTCGGTCACCCTCGTCCCCGTGGAATACGAGAACAACAACCCCGTGAAGATCGGCTTCGAGGACGTCCCGCTCGCGGACAAGGCGGCCTTTGTGTTCCGCGGGGAGCGCGCGGCGAAGGCGTATGACGGCCGCATCGTCAAGACGCAGGGCCGGATGCTGAACGTGCGCCAGTCCGTGCAGATCTCGAACAGCGAGGGGCGGCTCGTCTGCGACACGCGCGTCCGCACCCGCCTGATGATCGACGCCTACGCGGCGGAGGGGGACAATTTCCAGAGCGGCGGCTACTACCCCGGCGCGGGCTGCGGCCTCGAATACTGGGACGAGAAGACCCCGGAATCCGTCGGCGAGGAGGCGGCGCGCTCGGCAATCGTGATGCTCTCGGCAAAGGACTGCCCGTCCGGCAGGATGCCCGTCGTCATCGACAACGAATTCGGCGGCGTCATCTTCCACGAGGCATGCGGTCACTCCCTCGAGGCGACCGGCGTCGCAAAGAATCAGAGCGTATTCGCCGGCAAGCTCGGTCAGAAGATCGCGGCGGACTGCGTCACGGCGGTCGACGACGGCACGATCCCCGGGGCGTGGGGCAGCGAGAACTTCGACGACGAGGGCAACCCGCAAAGACGCCGGGTCCTCATTGAAAACGGCATCCTGAAATCCTACATGATCGACCGGCTGAACGGGCGGCGCATGGGCATGGAATCGACCGGATCCTCCCGCCGCCAGTCCTATGAATTCGAGCCGACCTCCCGCATGTCGAACACCTTCATCTGCGCGGGCACGGACCCCTTCGACTCCCTCTTCGAGGGCATCGAGCGCGGGCTCTACGCGAAGAAGATGGGCGGCGGCTCGGTCAATCCGATGACGGGCGAGTTCAACTTCTCCGTCCGCGAGGGCTACATGATCGAGAACGGGAAGATCACCTATCCCGTGAAGGGCGCGTCCCTCATCGGCACGGGGCAGGAGATCCTGCTCAACATCGACAAGGTCAGCGACAATCTCGTGCGCGGTCAGGGCATGTGCGGCTCCGCGAGCGGCTCCATCCCGACGGACGTAGGTCAGCCCGCGATCCGCGTTTCTTCCATCACGGTAGGAGGTACGGCAAATGAATAAGCAGAAATGGATCGCCCGCGCCCGCGAGATGGGCATCGAAGGGCTTGAAATATACGAAGGACAGTCGGCGGAGCGCAGGGTCGCGTGGTTCGACGGACAGATGGACTCCTTCGGGACCTCCTCCGTCCTCGGCACCTCGATCCGCGCGATCGTGGACGGCAAGGCGGCAAACCTTGCGCTCGAGGCGGTGGATGACGAGCGGATCGACGAGACCCTCGCAATGCTGATCGAGCAGGCGAAGCTGGTCTCCTCGGAGGACACGGAAGAGCTCCGCGCGCCGGAGACGACCGACGAGGTCAAGTCCCGCGCCGTGTGGGTCAAGCCGACGATGGAGGAAATCAAGGACAAGCTCGCGGCGGTGGAAGCGGCAGTCAAGGCGGCGGATCCGCGCGTGAAGCAGGTCACGGAGATCGGCTGGAGCGAATCCGAGGATTCCCGCGAGATCACGAACTCGAAGGGCGTTCACGTCTGTGACTCCGGACGCTCGCAGATCCTCTACGCGGGCGTCGCGCTGGAGGAGGGCGGCGAGGTGAAGGACGGCTTCCGCGTGGAGGTCGTGTCCGATCTCTCGAAGCTCGATCCCGCCGAGGTCGCGAAAAAGGCGGTCGAGGACGCGGCGGAGGAGCTCGGCGGACGCGCGATCCCCTCCGGCTCCTATCCGGTGATCTTCGAGCGGCGGGCGATGACCTCGATCTTCGGCGCGCTGACCGACATGTTCTCCGGCGACCTCATCGGCAAGGGACTCTCCCCGCTGAAGGACAAGGCGGACACAGCGATCTTCTCCGAGAAAATCACGGTCGTCGACGATCCGAAGAACACGGACTGCCTCTCCGTCGCGAATTATGACGACGAGGGCTGCCCGACGCGCCGCAAGGTCCTCGTGGACGGGGGCGTGTTCCGTCAGGCCCTGCACAATACGAAATCCGCCGCGCGCATGGGCACCGTCAGCACCGGGAACGGCTTCAAGCACGGATATGCCGGGGCGGTGGGCGTCAGTCCGAAGAACTGCTGCATCCTCCCGGGAGAGAAATCGCTCGAAGAGCTGTACGCCGAGATGGGCGACGGGCTGGTCATCACGCGGCTCGCGGGTCTGCACGCCGGCCTGAACCACGTGACGACGGATTTCTCCCTCCAGTGCTCCGGGTATCTCGTCCAAAACGGACGCCGGGACCGCTGCGTCACGCTCGTCACGGTCGCCGGGAACTTCCTCGATCTGATGAAGAAGGTCACCGCGGTCGGCTCGGACCTCGACTGGGAATACCGCTCGATCGCGTGCCCGAGCATCCTCTTCGAGTCCTGCGCCATCGCGGGCGAATGAGGAGGCCGGCATGCTGCTGAAACGAATCCTCCTCGAAGAGGGCAATCCGAACGCTTATCTCGACGCGTATATCGCCGATCCGATCCGGGACTTCACACGCCGGGCGATCCTCGTGATCCCGGGCGGCGGCTACGGTGCGGTCTGCTCCGATCGCGAGGGCGAACCGATCGCCATGGCGTTCATGGCGGAGGGCTTCAACGCGTTCGTCCTTCACTACACCGTCGGGCGGCGCAAGCCCTATCCGGCGCAGCTCATCGAGGCCTCCCGCGCGATGGTCCACATCCGGGAGAACGCCGCGGAATACGGGATCGATCCCGACGCGGTCTTTGCGGTCGGCTTCTCGGCGGGCGGGCACCTCGCGGGCTCCCTCGGCACGATGTGGAACCGTTCCGAGGTCCGCGCGGCGGGCATTCCGGAGGGGCTGAACCGTCCGAACGGCGTCATGCTCGTCTATCCGGTGGTCTCGGGCAATGAGGAATTCCGCAACGAAGGAACCATCCGCAACCTCTGGTGCACCGACGCGCCGACCGAGGAGATGTACCGGACGGCGAGCATCGAGCGGGCGGTCGACGAAAAATCCTCCCCGCTCTTTGTCGTGCACACCTCGAACGACGGCGGCGTCGACGTGCGCAATTCGCTGATCCTCGCGGACGCGTACCGCCGGGCCGGGCTCCTCTTCGAGATGCACATCTACCCGGACGCGCCTCACGGGGTGGCGCTCGGAAACGAGATCACCCGGTGCGGCGTCGAAAAGTGGTCCGATCCCGCGATCGGCGAATGGGTCTCCCATGCCGCGCGGTGGGCAAAGCGCTTCGGGAATACGCTGTAAATGCAGAAAAAGGACTGTCCCCGCGGACGGTCCTTTTCGCGTGCCCGGATTTGCCCGATCCTCTTGCAATCCGGCAGGATCTGGTTTATAATGGAGACAGCAAAATCAGGGAACGGACGGTATATGACATGAAACGCGAAGACATCACCCTCCCCTCCTCCGCAGAGGGGAAACGCCTCCACACGGTCGTATGGACCCCGGAGGACGAGCCGCGGGCCGTATTGCAGCTCACACACGGCATGGCGGAATACATCGGACGGTACGAGCCGCTCGCGGAATACCTTGCGGAGCGCGGGATCGCCTCGATCGGCCACGATCACCTCGGGCACGGAGAGACGGCGTCGGACGAGCGGGAGCTCGGATTCTTCGCCGAGGGAGACGCCTCGGAGACCGTCATCCGCGACATGCGCGCCGTCACGCTCGAGGCAAAGCGGCGCTTCCCCGGACTGCCCGTCTTCCTCCTCGGGCACAGCATGGGTTCCTTCTTCGTGCGCCGCTATCTGCCCCTCTATGGCGGAGAAATCGCAGGCGCCGTCCTCATGGGGACGGGCTGGATCCCGGGCTCCGTCGCGAACGCGGGCCGCACCCTCTCGCGCCTGATCTGCCGCTTCAAGGGCGAGCGCACGGTCTCCCCGATGCTCGAATCGATGGTCCTCGGGGGAAACGCGAAGGCCTTTCCGGAGGACGGGCGGCTTGGCTGGCTCTCGAAGCGCCGTCAGAACGTCGTGGATTACGAGGCCGATCCGCTCTGCGGGTTCCCGTTCACGGCGGGCGCGTACCGGGACTTCATGACGGTCCTCTCCCACGTCGCCGCTGAGGACGGCTACGACGGGATCCGCCGCACCCTGCCGATCCTTGTGATCTCGGGCGAGCTCGACCCGGTCGGTGGGAAGGCTGCGGTCGAGAAGGTCGCCGGAGAATACCGCTCCCTCGAGTTCACGGACGTAACGGCGAAGATCTGCCCCGGCGACCGGCATGAGATCCTGAACGAGGACGACCGCGCGGAGGTCATGGCGTATCTCGCCGACTGGATCGCGGCGCGGGTGAAATGAATCCCCGGATAAAGAAAGGGACTGTCGCATCAACGCTCAGAAGCGGAGAAATGCGACAGTCCCTTTTGATTTTTGAAACCGGGTTCCGGATATCAGAACACT
>CACZSA010000144.1 GCA_902783705.1 uncultured Ruminococcus sp. | reverse complement strand
GTCGATCACGAGGACGTCCTTCCCTTTCGACGCCAGCTCCTCCGCCAGCGCGAACCCGAACCGCCCGAGCCCGATCACGGCGTAGAGGTTTTCGTCTTTTTTGGTTTTCTTTGGCATGATAGATCTCCTTAATTTTTAAACAGGATCATCCGCCTCGGTGTGGCGGTTTACTGATGCTCTGCGAGCCAGATGGATACGCGGGACTGAATGCGGGAGGCACACTCTTCTGCGGTGCAGGCTTCGCCGAGGAAGGCAGATATTTCTTCATGGATGATTCCGGACACCTCCGAATCGACCGTCTCGGTCACAGAAGTGCCCGCCTCGTCGAGCAGTTTTTTGTATTCTGCCGCTTTCTCCTCGGTGAGATAGAAGACAATGCCGGGATAATTCATGTCTTCCGGTTTCGTGGGATTATCCGGGTCTCCCGGCCTGCTGTGTCCGCCGCCGCGGAAATAGACGGCCTGCTCGATCCGTTCGTCGATGAAGGTCCGCGCCAATCTGTCATAGTCCTGTTTCATCGCGGGGAGGCCTTCCGTGAGAAGATTTTCTCCCGTGAAGAGAAAACGAATCGTTTCCCATGCCGCATCGGGATCTTCACAGAAAGAGGTGACTACAAACGTCCCGAGCGGAATCACCCTCGTCCCGGCTCCTCTGCGCACCTCCGACACAGGATAACCGATCACGTCGTATCCCTTCGTGTTGAATTGGATTTCAAACTCGGGCAGATTGGTGAAAGACATGATCCGGAACTGTCTGAGCGCGATTTTCCCTTCAAAATAAGGCAGATACTTTTCGTTGTTGTCCGCACGGGCATAGGGCGAGGACTGCTTGTATTCATTCAAAGTCGGAACGGCGGCGAGAAACCGCAGCCAGCGCAGGAATTCGGGGCTGTCAAAGGAACAGGAGGCGTTTGCCGTGTCGATGAACGATCCGTACCCGGTCGAGCCGAGCAGAACGGACTCCGCGTTTTCCCGCCAGAACGGCCCCATCAGGCTCACATCATCGGGCAGATTCTCCGCATAGTCAAGAAGCTCCGAAATGTTCCAGTACCCTCTGTCTGCATACGGCCCAAGCAAGGTTTTCGTCGAAACGAGCGTGTCGAGTTCGAAGGTGCGCGCGATGCCCCACATCCCGCCCTCTCCGTTGTCGAACGCGTGCCGGATCGCGCCGAAGAGGTTATCCGTGTTTATCAACTCGTCCTTTTCGAGAAACGGCATGAAGTCGCGATAGAGCTTTTTGTCCCGCAGGACGCGGATCGCCTCGCAGTTGAAGGTGCCATACACGATATCCGGCTTGAAAATTCCCGTCGTCATGTCGAGCGCGAGCCTTTGTTCTCCCGCGATCGGGTTGTCTTCTGTCGCGTACTGCCCATAGTCTACCACCACGATGCGGATGTCATCGTGGGCGCGGTTGAATTCCGCGATCCTGCGCAGGACCGAGGTTTCCGCACGATTCAGAAATACTGCCGCCGTGACGGTCCGTATGGAAGAAAGATCGATATCCTCCGCGTGCCGGAACAGAACGAGCTTCGATGTCCATGTGTTCATATCATAACTTATCATGAACGCCATGGTATCCGCGTCGTAAACGGCGAGAAGATCGGAATTTGCGCGGTTCAGATCGGAATTCAGAAAATCACAGACGATCTCGCTCTCCATGCTTCCGTCTTCCCCGTAATTCACGCCGAAAACGCCGCCGTCCGTGGAATAATAGAGATCATAGCCCGGGGCGAAATAAATGTTCTGCACGTTCTGCGGAAGAGCGCGGGTCGTTCCGAGCGTACCGGATTCTTTGTCGATCCGTGCGAAGCCGGAACCCGTGACAATATAGACCGACCCATCGGACGAGGAAGCCATGGAACGGATCATCCCGGACGCGGTGACAATGGTTTTTTCGATGAAATCCGGGCTGAGGATCAAAACCTCCCGATCCGTGCCGAGGTAGATATCCCCGTCTCCGTCCGCGCAGAAGAAATCCACATAAACCCATCCGCGCTCCGCAAGGGCAAACTGAACGGCAAGATCGTCGCTGACCGTCATTTTCTCGTCCGCAAAGGTGTAGCGGTAAAGAATGACCGACGTTTCCCCGGTACCGGAGTCGGTCCAATTCATCATAAAGAAGAAGCCGTCGTCGGTGAGGATGCCGGAAGAGAGATAGGCGTCTCCCGGGACGGGAACCTTCCATTCTTCGGCTGCACCGTCCGAAGAAAAGGTGAAAATCGATGTCTGGTAAGACCCGCGGAGGCTGCCGTCAGCCCCTTCGATGATCTCCGAGTGAAATGCGCAGCAGGTTAGCCGCCCTGTCTCCGCATCCCAGCGCGGAACAACGGACGGGTTCAGCTCCCAACCGTCCGGAAGGGGAGCCTCCTTCCCTCTGAAAACGTGCTCCAGTATCTGCGGGCCGGCATTCTGCTCTTGGTCGTGATTCTTATGTGCGCATCCTGTAACTGCCGACAGGAGCAGCAAGACGGAGAGGATAAGCGAACACAAGCGCAGCATTCCCGTTCGGCGTCCCACGAAATGCAATGTTGTGAACAAGGAGCTATTCATACGATGGTTCCTTTCTCTTTCACTTTTCCGTTTACCCGATCGGAATCTCCTCCTCCGCGCGGGAGACGGCGGCGGGTTTCTTTCCGACCCACAGCGTCGCGACGGTCAGCGGGCCGAGGCGTCCGACGTACATGGTGAGCATGAGGCAGAGGCGCGCGGGCGTGGAGAGGAGCGGCGTGATCCCGGTGGACAAGCCGGTCGTGCCGAGCGCGGAGATCTCCTCGAAGAGCAGATCTCTGAGCGCCAGCTCCGGCTCCAGCGCGCAGAGGACCGCCGTCATCCCGAGTCCCCACAGGATCCCGAGCGCGACGATGACGAACGCGCGGTGAAGGGTGTCGTCCTTCAGCTTTTTCCCGAAGGCGGCGGTCTCCTCCCCCGTCGCGGCGGACCGGAGGGAATGGAACAGCACGAAGACCGTCGTGGTTTTCATGCCGCCGCCCGTCGATCCGGGGTTCGCGCCGATGAACATGAGGACGCACATGACGAGGATCCCGGCGTTCGTGAAACCGGACATGGGATAGGTCGCGAATCCGGCGGTCCGGGCGGTGACGCTCGAAAAGAACGCCCCGAGCCACGAGATCCCCCGCCCCTCGGTGAGCTTGAAGAGGAGCGTACCGCCGCCGGTGAGGAGGACGGTCATGAAGAGCACGACCTTCGTGTGCAGGGTGAAGGGTTTCCCCTTCTTATGGAAGAGCAGCTCGCGGATGACGAAGAAGCCGAGCCCCCCCGCGAGGATGAGGAAGATCGTGACGAGGTTGAAATATGCGTCGTGCGTGTACCTCCCGATGCTGTCCCCCGTCCCGAGGACGTCGAAGCCGCCGTTGTTGAAGGCCGCGATCGAATGGAAGACGGAGAGCCAGACGGCCCGTCCGAGGGGATAGTCGCACAGGAACGAGGGAAACGCGAGGAGCGCACCGATGCCCTCGATCGAGAAGTCAAGGATCATGACGGCTCGCACGAGCGGCTTGATTCCCTCCCACGTCGGGACGTTCAGCGCTTCCTTCACGAGGTTGTTCTCCCGCTGATTGAGGCGTCCGCCGAGGAGGGCGACCAGTCCCGCGCCGAGCGTGGTGATGCCGAGACCGCCGATCTGGATGAGGACCGCGATCACGGCCTGCCCGAAGCCGGAATAGGCCGCGCCCGTGTCGACGGTGACCAGTCCCGTGACGCAGACCGCCGAGACCGCCGAGAACAGCGCGTCGACCGGCGTCACCCGCACCCGTCCGCTGTGCGCCGCGGGCAGGGTGAGCAGGATCGCCCCGATGAGGATCACTGAGAGGAACCCCAGCGCGATGATCCGCCCGGGCGAGAGCTTGATGTCTCGTTTGTTTTTCATGCGTTCTCCTTCACGCACATCCCGACGATCGTCTCCGCCGCCTCGTCGAGCATCGCGCCGAGGGGGAGATCCTTCACGCCGACAATGAGGTTTTCGCATTGGGTCCGGTTCATGGGGATGAGGACCCGGACGGCGTCGGCGGAGGACAGCGCGCAGGCCATGGCGGGGGTGATCTCCCCGAGCATGGCGTCCGCGAGCACGATCCCCACGGGCCCGGCGATGATATCCGCGCGCTTCGCGCAGACGGCGACGGCGTTCTCCCCGGTAGCGCCCCGCACGCCCGGCGCGCCTTTCATCATATTCGCCGCCGCCATGGCGTTCGTGCCGACGACGGTGATCTCGCAGAGCGGCTTGTCCGGGGACAGAGCGGCTATTTTTTCCGTGAGACGCTCGACGAGGGTGCGTCCGATCTTGCCCCCCTGCCCGTCCACGATCAGAATCCGTTTCATAAAGCTCCTCTCTCCCCGCCCGCGGGAACGGACCGGGAAATCATGGAATGATATCTATATTATAGCGGAAAGCGTGAAGGAATGCAAGAGGTCGAGCCAAATCGAAGGACTTCCCGGATCCCCGGACCGCGCTCCCCGTTCGCCCGCGATTTTTGCCCGAACCGCTTGACAAGCGGCGTGCGGACGTGTATAATAAAAAAGTACGCGCAGGGTTATCGAAGCGGTCATAACGAGGCGGTCCCCGAAACTTGTGGCTCAAACACACCTCGGCCCGCAGAATCCCCTGAAAAAGCGAGAAAAACGGCGGAAAACCGAGAAAACGACGGGTTCGAATCGGCAGTATGCAGGCTTTCTAACGGTTTTTCTAACGTTTTCCCGAAACAGGCATCACCCCCCACAAATACGCAGGGTTATCGAAGCGGTCATAACGAGGCGGTCTTGAAAACCGTTTGACGTCAAGTC
>CACZSA010000143.1 GCA_902783705.1 uncultured Ruminococcus sp. | reverse complement strand
TGAGAGGTTTGGCTCTTTGAATGACAGCGGGATGCGGCACTGTGACCGCAGCAATCGCTTTCGTCCGCCGGACAACTCCCCGTTCCGACGGCACTTGACGCCGCAGTGCCTACTCTGCTCAGAAGATACGATATCTTTCCGCACTCCAGATTATAGCACATCCGGCGCGGTTTTGCAAGGTACGGAAACCGTTTGAATCAAAATCTCATGTTTACACAGAGCCCGGCGCGGGAGGGGTCGGGTTTTGCGCGATTTTGACGAAAAAAGGCGGCAGCCGTTCACAGACCGCCGCCGTCCGTTCACAGAGTGTCGTCCGACATGCCCATCGAGTCGAGGAGCTTCTTGTTGAATTCCTCCGCCGTGTTGTAACCCATCTTCTTCTGACGGTTGTTCATCGCCGCGATTTCGAGGACGACGGCGAGGTTCCGTCCGGGCTTGACCGGGATGGTGATCGAGGGGATCATGATGCCCATGATGTCGGTGTATTCCGTATCGAGGCCCATTCGGTCGTACATCTTCCCCTGCACCCACGGCTCGAGGTTGATGATGATGTCGACCTTCTCGGTCTCTTTGACGGAACCCATGCCGAAGAGCCGGCGCACGTCGACGACGCCGATGCCGCGCAGCTCAATGTAGTATCGGATCAAATCGGGCGCCTGTCCGACGATGGTCTTCGAGGACACCTTGCGTAGCTCGACCGCGTCGTCCGCGATGAGACGGTGACCGCGCTTGATGAGCTCGAAGGCGGTCTCGCTCTTGCCGACGCCGGAATCGCCCGTGATGAGGACGCCTTCGCCGTAGACCTCGACGAGCACGCCGTGGCGGGTGATCTGCGGGGCGAGCTGGACATGGAGATACGCGATGAGGGTCGCCATAAAGTCGCTCGTGTTCTCCGGCGTCGAGAGGACCGGGACCTCAAAATAGGACGCAAGCTCGAGAAGCTCCGGGAGCACCTCGTTCCGATGCGCGACGACCAGAGCGGCGGGACGGCGGCTGAAGAAATCCGTCAGACGCTCACGGCGCAGATCCTCCGGCAGCTTTTTGAGATACATGGTCTCCGCGTTGCCGAGCACCTGGATCCGCTTTGGCTCAAAGTGGTCGAAAAAGCCCGCGCCGAGCACAAGTCCCGGGCGGTTGACGTCCGAGAGGGAGATCATGATCTTGTCCGGCTCGTCCGGCACGTATTCCTCTTTCAGTCCGTTGTCCTTCACGATCTTCGCGAGACTGACGCGCGTCGTAAAATCGTCCATGTGCTCCTCCGGGTCCGCGCCCTTGAAATACTGCGTATATTATAGCACAGGCCTCCCGGAATTGCAACCGTTTTTTTGCATCCCGCAGCCCGGATGGGATGTTCACCCAAAAACCGTTCTGCGTTCATATCGTGTTCATTCTCTTCTGCTATATTGTAGGTTGAAGGATTATCTTCTCAGAATAGACCGATCAACTGATCTTAAGGAAGCATTATGTCAAAAACTCTCATCCGCGTACTCTGCGCGATCCTTTCCGTCACGCTTCTCCTCACCGCCGTCTCCTGCGGCAAAAAGGGGACCAAAATCCTCGAAAGCTCGAAGGCGGAGAAGACGCCCGTCATGAAGATCGGCGGCTTTGACGTCCCGATGGAGCTCTACCGCTACATCGTTCTGAATTACAAGAGCGATTTTGAATCCGGTGCGTCCCCCGAGATCTGGCTGGGCGAGAGCGGCTCTTCTCTTCTCGAGGATCTCCACGGCAGCGCGACGGAAACGCTCGCCTTCCTCTACGCGACGATCTCCCTCGCCGACGAGTACGGCATCCACGCCGACGACTCCTTCATCACCGACACCGTTGATCGTCAGATGAAGGCGATCTACGAGGAATATGACAACGACTACGAGGCGTACGCCGAATACCTTCGCTCGTACAACATGAACGACTCCGTCTACCGCTTCTTCGTCCGCAACGACATCCTCGCGGAGGAGCTGATCGCGGAGATGGAGCGGCGAGGCGAGATCCCGACGGACGAGGGCGATCTCCGCGCGATCCTCGCGGGCGACGATGTGGTCCGCGTGAAGCAGATCCTCCTGACGGCGGAGAACGGGGAGAGCGACGAAGAGATGGAACGCAGAGCCGCCGATCTGCTCGACCGCGCCCTGTCCGGAGAGGACTTCGATACGCTCGTGCAGAAGGAGGGCCGGGACCTCTTCATGTTCAACAATCCCGACGGCTATTACGCCACCCGCGGGATCTACCATCACGAATTTGAGGAAGCCGCCTTCTCCCTCGCGGTGGGCGGGATCAGCGGGGTCTGCCGCACCGACGCGGGATGGAGCATTCTGAAACGCTACGAGAAGGATCCGGGCTATCTCGACGAACACTTCGACGATCTTGCGAACGATTACATCACCGGACAGTACAATCTCCGGCTGGAGGAACGCGAGGACGCCCTGCTCCGGGACGGCATCGAGAACCTTCCGGCACTCGAGGAATATACCGTATTTAATCTTGAATCCACCTATTGAGACAGGACATGGCTTTGAAAAGATACAGAAGAAACAAACAGGCCTCCCCGGCAGCGAAAACGGTGCTCCTCCGCATCCTCTTCGTGCTCGGGGCGGCGGCGGTCATCACCGTGGGAACGGTCCTCATCGGGCATCATCTGCTCGTCAAGGTCGAATCCGCGGAGTACACGCCGATGCCCACGGGCGGGACCGGGATCTCGTTTGAACGCGCGGAAGAGGACGAGAGCCGAAGCGTCGGGAACGCGCCGAGCATCCGCGGGGTGGGGATCGATCTCCTCTCCTATGAATCTGCGGACGCGCTCGGGGCCGACCTCGACGAGCTCTCCGAGGCGTTCAACACGGTCGTCTATTCCCTCTGCGACGACGCGGGACAGCTCATCTATCAGTCGCCCGCGGTCTGCGCGCTCGTGCGGATGCAGGCGACCGACACCGATTCCCTGAACCGCGTGACGGACGCCATCCGGGAGGCGAAAACCCGCGGCCTGCGCGTCATCGCAACGATCCAGCCCGCCGACGCCTCGACCGACGCCGCCCTCATGCAGGAGCTGGCCTCCTTCGGCGTGACGGAGATCCTCGTGACGCCCGCCCTCTCCGGGACGCTCGATTACGAAGCGGCGAACCGCCTGCGTCTCTATCTGAACGACTGCGGCGAGAAGCTCGACGGCGCGTGCCGGCTCGGGATCGTTCTGCCGTCCGCCGTCTACCTCGATTCCGAAGGCGCGATGCAGCTCCAGATGATCGCGCAGACCGCATCGAGCCTCGGTATCCGTTTTCCGACGGCGGCAATCAGCAACCCGGACGATGTGTACAAGACCGTCTCCGACACGATCCAGTCGCTCGAGGGGACCTTCTCCGTGTACAACATGCGGGTGGTGCTCGACGAGACGAACGCCTACCGTGTCGCGGCGGAATATCAGGCCTGCGCGGACCGGGGCGTGACGAATTACTACTTCACGAAAACCGTGCGTCCCGCCACCCTCACCTACAACGGCGAGATCCCCGAGGAGGAGCCCGGCGAGGACGTGCAGGACACGAAGCCCGCGGCTCCGGAGACGGTCACCAATCCCTATGCGAACACCGCCGAGACCTACGAGACCGAAGCCCCCGAGGAGCCCTCCCCCGCCGACGCCGGATGGGATTCAGCCGGGACGACTACGCCGGTCACTGAGCAGCCCGCCGCCGATGACTGGAACACCGCGTCGGGAAATGACGGATATGCCGGGACGGTGAACAACGACTGGAACGCACAGAACGACGTCCAGACGGGCGGATGGAACAGCGGCTGGGACAGCACGTGGACGGACAACAGCGCCTCGGGCACATCCGACGACTGGTACGATCCGAATGTCTGGTCCGGCGGCACGTCCGACGCCTCCGCAGTCGTCACCGGGACGCCGCCCCCCGAGTTCATCGACGAGAACGGCAACTGGACCGGATGGATGGACAGCTACGGCGTCTGGCACAAGAACGGAGACTGGTGATGAAGCGATCTGTCCGCACGGTGCGCACGCCGGACGATCCTCCGACGCTCCCGTCTCTTGTATTCTCCCCCGACGCGCGCCTCTGTGAAGAACATGAAGTGCTATCCTGTGTGCCGGAGACCTCCGATCTGGACCGTCTCCGGCACGCTTTCCTTTCGGGCCTGAGCCGCGACCGCGAGGACTTCTACCGGTTCTGCGAAGCGGACTCGGATCGTCCGGACTACCGGATCTATTCGTTCCGCGCCCTCCTCGGTCCGTTCCGCACGGCGTTCTGCGAGCGCGCGACGGTCCTCGGGACCCGGATGACAGTGGTCTTTCTCGGACGAAGCGTCACGGATTTCTACCGCTATATGGGTCCGAAATCGGTCTACTATGCGGACACGGTGAACCGCATCCTGTTCGAGCTTCTCTATCTGAAGCACGGCGGCTCGCCGGATTTCTCCGCTCTCTCACCCGAGGTATTCCTGCTCGTCAACCGCACGCCGCACCTCGCCCGGGCGATCTTCTCCGAGCGATGCGGGACGCGCTGCTGCGATCTCGCCGAGCTCTTACGGGCGGTGCTCCGAAATCTCGCGGAGAATCCGGACTTCCGCTCGGTCTCCCTTCCCTTCGAGGATGCGGCGGGCGAGGCGCATCCGATCTCGGACATCCCGGTCGAGGCGCTGGTCTGTGCACTCACAGGGATGCTCACCGTCCTGCGCTGTCTCGCCTCGGACAACACGGTGCGCATCACGCTCTCGCGCTTCGGGAATGTGCGGGAGATCGCGCTTGAAACCTCCGCGCGCAGTCTGTCGTTCTCGGCGGACGGCGAGGGACTCTCGACGCTCTTCCGCCTGCCCTGCGACTTTCACGACGCCGTGCGGATCGCGGTCGCGCTCACGGAGCTCACACATCTCGCCGCCTCCGTCTACACGCGCGGGAACACCCTCTCGCTCGTCTTCCGCATCGGGGCCGAACCGCCGCCGCTGCTGGATTTCAAGTACAGCGATCCCGTGTCCGCCGCGCCGCCCATCCTCGCGGAAAGCCTCGCGCTTCTCGACCTACCGCGCCTCCTCTCCGCCGCCGAGGAGGAGGAGGGCGAGCAGCAGGACCTCCGATCCGGCGCCGTCGGACGCGAGCAGGAGCATCACAAGGAGTAAGATCAGCTCCTCCGGTCCGATCCTGCCCCGCAGCTCTCCGAGGAGCTCCCCGAGCACGGACGCGCCCTCCCGCACCTCTCCGCGCGTATCGATAGGGTCCGGCACCGCTTGTGTCATCACAGGCTCCGGCGTCGAGGACACGGTCGGGGAAGGCGGCTCCGGCGAGTGGACCTTCCCCTCCATCGGGGGATCGTCCGGCCGGAACGCGGTCCCCATGTATCCCGGCGGTGGGGTGACGCGTTTTTTTCGATTCAGTTGGCGTGTGTACATATCCCTCTCCTCGACAAGATTCACCTCGGCCCTCCGTCCTCCGGCTTTCCGGGTCCGGCGATCGCCCCGAGTCCGCCCGCCGCGCCGATGAGCTCGCTGATCTGCATGACAGACATGCATTTATCGATGATCCCGCAGCGCGACGCCCGGAGATAGGGCTTCAATGCGGCGAGGAGGCGTTCGGCGTTCTTTCGGTTGAATTTCCCGCCGCTCACCACCGGGGTCTCTCCTCCGTCGTTCGGCGGGCTTCCCTGTTCCGAGGACGAATCCCCTGCCCCGGTTCCGGCGGACGAAAGGAGGGGGGAGAGGCTTGCCATGACCTCCGGGAGGCGGCTCATGAGATCGTCCCCGCCTGGGTTGTTCTCCCTGGATCCGCGGAGCTCCCCGACGATTTCGCGGAACTCCGGGTTCTGCATGATCTTCTCCACCATGGAGGCAATATCGTCCGCCATTTCAGCCTCCCCTGCGCCACCGTTCCGTCAGCACGGAAATCCGCGCGAGATCGTCGTCCGTCAGCTCCCCGAGAACCGCGCGCAGGCGCCGGACGGTCCGCTCGTCGAACTTCATGCCGGATGTGTCCGCGCCCGCGGTCGAGAGCACCAGGCGGAGCATCGCCGCCATCTTGTCATCCGGCAGGGCGAGCATCTGATCGATCGTTTTCTTCGTTACCATGGCAAATCCTCCGTTTCCCGATTTCCCTATCATCCTATTCAGGATCGGCGCGCTTTGACACACGATCCGGGAGGCTATATGAAAATCCTCGTTTTTTCCGATTCGCACAATCACCCCGATCTCATGGAGAAGGCGGTCCGGCTGAACGTCGGGCACGGTCTCGATGCGGTCTTTTTCCTCGGCGACGGATATTCCGACTTCGAGCGCGTTATGGCGAAGCATCCGGGGCCGAAGTATTACGGCGTCCTCGGCAACTGTGACAGCTATCGGCTCCTCGCGGGCGGGTCCTACGAAAAGACCGTCGAGATGGGCGGGCATCGGTTTCTGCTCATGCACGGGCACAAGCACGGCGTGAAGGGCGGGATCGGAGGTGCCGTGAACTACGCGGTGTCGAAGGGGGCGGACGTCCTCCTCTTTGGGCACACGCACGAGGCCTTTGACGAGCCGATCGACGCGTCCGCGGACGGATCGGACGGAGCCTCGGTGCGCGCGATCAACCCGGGATCGGTCGGCGCGTGGTTCGGGGCCTCCTTCGCGCTCCTCGACCTGCTCCCGGACGGCACGATCGTCTGCTCCTTCGGCGGAGAATCATAAAGAAAACGGGCGTCTTACCCGTTTTTTGCTTTTCAGACCCGTCCGCGGATCGCAGGGAATGTCGGGACACGTGCGGCGGGATCTGGTATAATACCTTCAGACAGGAGGGATGCACATGGACTGGATCACCGGGATCGAGCGGGCAATCGCCTACATCGAGGATCACCTCGCGGATGAGATCGACTTTGCGGAGGCTGCGGCGAGAAGCTATTCGTCTCCTTCGCACTTCGCGCGGGTCTTCTCGATCCTCAGCGGGTACACGCTCGGAGAATACGTCCGGATGCGGCGGCTGACGCTTGCAGGTGCGGAACTTGCGCACGGGGACGCCCGTATCATCGACGTCGCGCTGAAATACGGATACGATTCTCCGGACAGCTTCGCGAAGGCCTTCCGCGCCTTTCACGGGATCACGCCGTCAGACGCGCGCAGAGACGGTGCCGCTCTCCGATCGTTCTCCCGCCTGTCGCTCAAAATCACTTTGGAAGGCGGTACGATCATGAATTATCGGATCGAGGAAAAGAAAGCGTTCCGGATGCTCGGCTACAAGCGGCGTTTCTGCGGCTCGCCGTCGGAGCGCACGGAACAGGAACGCGACTTCTTCGTGGAAACGCGGCTCTGTCAGTTTCTGCTGGCGGGTATGCAGCACGATGCGGTCACGCAGTACGGTGTCCTCACGAATTTCGGCGACGACGGATACGACTACTACATCGCCGGGATGGTCCCCGAGGATCTCATTGATGTCCATCGTGAGGCGCAGTATGTCGGCGAACAGGTCGCGGATCTCGTCGGGTTTGAGGCCGTGCAGATCCCGGCGGGACTGTGGCTGGTGTGCGAGACGGAACGGTGTCAGTATCCCGTGGAGAAGCATCTGACGCTCCGAGGTGAAGCCGTATCAAACTGGCTCCCGGATTCCGGGTATGCGCTTCGGGACGGCCCGGAGATCGAGGTCGCGCACTGGTTCGACGATGAGCGGTATATGGCGCGGTACATCGAAATCTGGCTGCCGATCGAAAAAATCCAATAAAGAAAAAGCCGTTCATCGGATCTCCGGTGAGCGGCTTACTTCGTTATACAGAGCGCTTCGGCTTCCCGCTCGTCGGTCCTCCAGAGGAATCGGACAAGGAGGAATGCGGCGGCGAGGCCGAGGAGGACGGTCAAGGTGACGGTGACGGGATCCCAGCCGTTCCCTTCGCCGAGGCGCGGCACGACGGTCCCGCAGAAATTATAGACGGCGTGGATCGCGGCGCACACCCATACGGATCGGGAGGCGACGAGGACGCACGCGCACATCCCGCCGATGAGGAAGGAATATCCGATCTGCATGATTACCGCGCCCGGAGAGCCGCCGGAGAAGAGGTTCACAAGGTGGACGAGCGCGAAGACCGCCGACGAGAGAAACGCGGCGAGCAGAACGGAATGCGGACGTCCGCGGGTCAGCGTCAGGCAGTACGGCAGGAGGAATCCGCGGAAGGCGAGCTCCTCGAACAGCCCGACGGCGATACACTCCACGGCGAACAGCGCGAGCAGGAGGGAGTCCGCTTCGATCTTCGCGCGTCCGGTGACGAGACCGATCCACGGGAGATTGTTGAGGGCCACGAGGAGCGCGAGGAGCGGCACATAGCGGTCCCCATGCAGGACAGGCCGCCCGAGGACGCGGTATCCCATGCGCCGGATCAGGAAGACGAAGACCGCCGCGCCGATCAGCCGGGTGAGGATCGTCTCCGCCATCGGAAACCACACGGCGTCCGGATGCAGGATGCGTCCCGCGATCTCGCAGAGGACGAGGACAGTCACCGCCGCGGCGAAGAGGATCTTATCGCGCGTCTTCATGCTTCCCCTCCCTGCTGAGCTTCACGATGAGCAGCGCGATCCCGGCGATCACGAGCAGAACGGACACGAGCTGGGACGGCGTGAGAAAGTCGATCACCGTCTTGCCCCGGTCGTCTCCGCGCAGGAATTCGAGGAAGAACCGCCAGATCCCGTACGCGGTGAAATAGACGGCGGGTCCGAGGCCGCGCGTATGGGTGACGATCCGCCAGAGGAACGCGGCAAGCGCGAAGAGGAAGAGCGCCTCATAGAGCTGGGTCGGGAGGGCCTTGTGTCCGAGCTCCGGGAAGTAGATCCCGTGCTCCGACGCGATGCCGTGACAACACCCCGCCATGAGGCACCCGATGCGTCCGAAGCCATGCCCGAGCGCAAGTCCGGCGGCATATCCGTCCATCACCTCGGGAAATCGGTCGATCGGTTCGCGGGATCCGCGGAAGATCAGCCGTCCGCCGAGGAAATAGACCGCCGCGAGGATCGCAAGCCCGCCGAGCAGGCCGCCGAGGAAGGTCGATCCGGTGCCGCTGTTAAGCGCGAAGGCCTCGCCTCCGAGCCAGTTGTAGACGCCCTGAAAGAGGTCCCCCGAGAGATAGCCTCCGACCGCCGCCGCCGTCATGGAGACAAGCGCAAGGTTGTAGAGCTTCGCGGACATGCCGACGCGGACCGAATACCGGCGGAAGAGGAGGATCGCCGCGAGGAAGCCGAGGACGATCATGACCTCGTACAGGGTGATGCCGAAGAATAATTCGTAAGGATACATGGCAGAAAAAGATTCGGGGAAGCCCCCCTGTGCGGAAGGCTTCCCTCGAATGGATTGTTTATCGCTTATTTACGGCGAGAGATCCACGCGGAACCGAGGACGGTCACGAGGACGATCAGGCCGCCGCCGATGAAGGAGCCGCAGCCGCTCTTCGCGGTTTCAGCAACATTGTTCGCAGTGTCGGTAACGGCGTTCGAAACGGCGTCAGCAGCGTCGGTAACGGTGTTTTCAACCGCTTCGACAGCGTCGCCGGCAGCGTCAGCAACGTTTTCAGCAACGTCGGTGACAGCTTCGGTGACATCCTCAACAACCTCTTCAACCGGAGCGGGTTCTTCAACCTTGACTTCGGGAGCGTCAGCGGAGCAGAGGACAACTTCGGAAACCTGCATCGTGCCGGAAACGGTCTCTTCGCACTCGAACTTGAAGTAGGAGTACTCAGCAGTCTCCGGAATGGAGGTTACGTAGAAGGTGTAGTCGGTCTCTTCGAAGAAGGTCTCGTCGCCGGAAGCGATCGGATCCCAGCCGGCGTTGTCAAGAGAACCGTAGAGGGTCCACTTGTTCGGGGAACGGCCGTTGTAGGAAGAGTTGTCGTTCGCGGTCGCCATGATGATACCGTTGATCTTGTACTTGCCGTCAACGGAAGCAACGGACCATGCCGGGAAACCGTCGGTGCAGAACTTGGTGGTG
>CACZSA010000142.1 GCA_902783705.1 uncultured Ruminococcus sp. | reverse complement strand
GAACACACCGGGGACGCCCGTCGAGGCGAAGAAAAAGAAAAAGCGGCGGCTCATCATCGTGCTCGTCGTCGTGACGCTGCTCGCGGCCCTGAGCTGGGTCCTCTCGGCGTTCCCGGATCTTTTCGCCGGGAAGAAGAAGGACCCCTCCGTGGGGACGATGTATTCCGACCGCAACATCAGCTATCTGTTTTACGAATCGGACTACGAACTCGACCCGACCGAGGACGAGGAGTACATGGGCCTTGACCGTCAGCTGTGGTACAAGAACGGCAACCTCGCCGTCGGCGGGGAGCTGGAGGAGAGCGCGTGGGTGGACTACAACGACGCCGTGGCGTTCTTCGCGCGGTATTTCCGCACGGCGATCGCCGGGGACGCCGAGACCTACAACACGTTCTTCACGGACCGCTACTACCGGGACGCCAAGCCCTACGAACGCTTCGCGCCGCAGATGATCTACGACATGCACGTCGAGCAGCTTTCGGAGACGGTGAACAGCGACGGCTCGACCGTATGGATGTTCAACGTGGAATATAAGATCCACCGCAACGACGGGACGTTCCGCAACGACATCCCCTCGGACGGCTCGAAGAAGCTCCTCTTCACGCTGATCGGCGGCGCGTCCGGAGAAGTCAAAATCGACGCGATCGACTACTACCGCCGGGGGAATTGAGGGAAGAGCGAACAATGACCGCTTGCGGGCCCCTCAAAGAAAGAATAACAGAAAATCAACACCACCGGGACTGTGATCTGCAGTCCCGGATTTTCAGGAGGATCTATGCCGCCGCTCTCCGTTCTGATCAAACCCGCCTCCGGCCTCTGCAACATGCGCTGCCGCTACTGCTTCTACGCGGACGTGACGGAGCACCGCGAGATCCCCTCCTACGGGATCATGACCCCCGAGACCTCCGACGCGCTCCTGCGCCGGGCGTTCGCGTTTGCCTCGGGCAGCGCGGCCTTCGCGTTCCAGGGCGGGGAACCGACGCTTGCGGGCGTGGATTACTACCGCCATTTCATCGAATCGGCGGAGCGGTTCAATGAGAAGAAGATCCCCGTACGCTGGGCGATGCAGACGAACGGCTACGACCTCTCCGACGAGCTGTGCGAGATCCTGCGGGATCATCATTTCCTCGTCGGCGTCTCCCTCGACGGCACGGGCGCGATTCACGACGCTGCGCGGATCGACGCCTCGGGCGAGGGGACGTTCAAGCGGGTGAACCGGACCGTCGCGAAGCTGAAGGACTACGGGATCGACTACAACATCCTCACGGTCGTCACGAACCGCACGGCGAAGGAGATCTCGACGGTCTACGGCTATCTGCGGAGCCGGGGGTACAAGTACGTGCAGTTCATCCGGCACGTGGACGGCTTCGGGGACGCGGAGGAACCCTCGGTCTGGTCGCTGACGCCGGAGCGGTACCTGAACTTCCTTAAAACGGCGTTCGGCTATTATTATGACGACATCCTCGCCGGAAAGTACATGAGCGTGCGGGAATTTGACAATTACGTCATGCTCGCGGCGGGGAGGCCTGCGGAGTGCTGCGGGATGAACGGCGTCTGCCCGGCGAATCTTGTGATCGAGGCGGACGGCGGCGCGTACCCGTGCGATTTCTACGTCCTCGACGAGTGGAAGCTCGGGAATGTGCGGGACACGGGCATCCGCGAGCTTCTCGAATCGGACACGGCCAAGCGCTTCCGCGCGCGCTCGCACAAGATCGACGAGAAGTGCCGCGCCTGCCGCTGGTTCCGGCTCTGCTTCGGCGGCTGCGCGCGCTATCGGGAACCCGCCGGCGAGGACGGCCTCCGCCTCAACAAGTACTGCGAAAGCATGCAGGCCTTCTTCGAATGGTCCGCGCCAAAGCTCATGACCCTGGCCCGGATGGCGGGGGAAGGGCAGATTCGGTGATATTTTGCGGGGGAGGAACTTTTTTGGAAAAAAGTTTCCTCCCCCGCGCCCCCTCTTCCAAAAACTTTAAATGGGTTATGGGACAGGCTGCGGCGTTCGTGCAGTTTGGACCCATTTTCTTTTTACGGAAATTCGTAATTCCGTATTGACAAAGTCCTCTCGTATCACTTCGTCGAGGAGGACCCGAACGCGAATAAGATCTACTGCATCCCCGGACATCGCGTGCAGGGCATCGTCATGCTCCTCGCCGGGATCAACGACCTCATGAACGGGACATGGGGATAAAGAAAAGAGAAAGGCTGACCCCTTACCGCACGGCACGATATTGGGTCAGCCTTGCCCCTTTTATAAAGTTTTTTGAAGAGGGGGCGCGGGGGAGTGACTTTTTGCAAAAAGTCACTCCCCCGCAAAATATCCTCCAACAAATTACATATCCTCGGTCCAGTTCCGGGCCTCGTCGGCGATGGCTTCGTTCAGCCAGGTCATGACCTCGGCGGGGAGCGCGCCTTCGAGGTAGGCGGACTCGATGTGCCAGCGCAGATAGGTGATATACGGCATCATGATTCTGAGGTAGTGCCAGTCGAGCTCGCCCTCGATCACCTTGGAGAAGAGGGTGGTCTTGGATTTTTCGTCGAGCAGGGGGATGAGATGCTCCATCAGCCCGAAGGCCGCGCTGTTTTCCAGATTGTCGAAGGAGGCATTCTGAAGCGCTTCGGCGGTCAGCTTGTCGTTGAGATAGGCCGAGAGGTCCACGATCTTCGAGATATCGACGCCCTGTTCGCGCAGCTGTTCGGAGATGCGCTCGAGCGACGCGGTCGAGAGGACGCCCTCCGTCTTCTTTTCCTGGTCCATCATTCAAACCTCGCGTTTCATAAAATTCTGTTTCTATTATAAACCGGATCGCGCGGGATGTCAAGAGGGAAGAGACGTATTCAACACAAAACGCCCCGCGGCGGACCGTGAGGCGATGTTGTGACTATGAAACAGGCTTGTCCCGATTATTCGGCGTAGACGCTGACCTGTCTTCTGCCGTTCGCGATGTTTTCGAACTTGACCTTGCCGTCGATGAGGGCGAACAGGGTGTCGTCAGAACCGCGGCCGACATTGATGCCGGGATGGATGTGCGTGCCTCTCTGGCGGATGATGATGTTGCCTGCGAGAACGGCGGAGCCGTCCGCTTTCTTCACACCGAGTCTCTGCGCGCGGGAATCGCGGCCGTTCTTGGTGGAACCAACGCCTTTCTTGTGGGCGAAGAACTGTAAACCGATACGGATCATTGTTATTTCCTCCATTTCTTCTGCCGTCATTCCTCGACGGTGTCCACTTCGAGATAATCGTAATACTCCTCCACGAGATCGTTCAGCTGGTAGAAATACCCCTGAATCAGACCCGACGCCGCGAAACGCTTTTTCTCGTCGCTCTCGTATTCCGGGAGGGCGGAGCGGCATTTCACCGTCACGTAGGTGGTCTCGTCGTCGATCGTGTAGTCGACGGGGCAGTCATAGGAGAGCTCGAGGGTGTTCATAATCAGCATGGTCATCGCGGAGACGGCGGAGCAGAGGATATCGTCGCCCTCCTCGCCGAATCCCGTATGCCCGGATTCGCGGAACCCCCAGAAAACGCCTTTTCTGCGGAGGAAAGTGATTTTCGTCATGGCAATACCCATCGGGGACGGCCCGATTTGTCAATTAAAACGCGATTTTCTCAATCTGAACCTTGGTATAAGGCTGTCTGTGACCGATCTTCTTCTTCTCGTTTTTCTTGGACTTGTAGGTCATAACGTAGATCTTCTTGTTCTTGCCGTTCTTCACTACGTTCGCCGATACGGTCGCGCCGTCTACCGTGGGCTTGCCGGCTTTGAAACCGTCGTCCGCGGAAACCGCGAGGACCTTGTCGAAGGTGACCTTGTCTCCCTCGGCTGCATCGAGCTTCTCAACGAAGATGACGTCTCCTTCGCTGACCTTGTACTGCTTTCCGCCTGTT
>CACZSA010000141.1 GCA_902783705.1 uncultured Ruminococcus sp. | reverse complement strand
TCTCGTGGCGACCCTCTGGATGCCGGTCATGCGGACCTACGGCTCGTCCATGACGCCGACGATCGAGGACGGCAACATCATCGTCGCAGTGAAGAGCCGGAATTTCCGCACGAGCGACCTGCTCGCTTTCTACGCGGACAACAAGCTCCTCGTGAAGCGCGTCATCGCGGGGCCCGGCGAATGGGTCAGCATCAGCGACGACGGCACGGTCTACGTTAACGACGTGGAGATCGACGAGCCGTACGTCACCGAAAAGGCGCTCGGTAACTGCAACATCGAATTCCCGTATCAGGTCCCGGAATCGCAGTGGTTTGTGATGGGGGATCACCGGAGCACCTCGTCCGACAGCCGCAACACCGCGGTCGGATGCGTGACGGCGGACCGCGTCGTCGGAGTCGTGCTCTTCCGCGTCTGGCCCCTCGATTCGTTCGGGCCTCTGCGGTAAATCCATACGAATCGAAAAAGCTGTCCCGCGGGGCGGCTTTTCTGTGTGATTCTATGAAGCGGTACAGTCATCCGGCATGGCAGTGCAATTTCACCGTGCCCCCGGGGCAATCGGTGTGTTTTTTGCAGGAACTCTCATGAAAGACAAAACGCCTTGCCGTGTGCAAAGCGTCTGCCCCCTGTGCGTGGATCCTCATATTTTAAGTTTTGGTAAAACGTTGGTACAGGCAGAGAGGGGCTTCTTCAAACCCCTTGTGCCGTAAGGGTTTCAGATGCTTTTTTGTGAAATATGCGATATTTCGTTATAAATATTCATGAAATGAAGGGAGGCGGGGCAGCGAAGCCCCCCCGGGCAAAAGGCGAGCTCACCTTCGGCAAGCTCGCGGATGCAGTCGTATTTCGCGCTGCGCGCAGGCTAAACAATCGGCGCAAAAAATTAAAAGCGGGAAAGCCCTCAAACAAAGGCTTTCCCGTTTCTTTTTTGCCCGGAGCGGAAAGTGCGCCGGACTCAGTGCGCTTTCCCCTGGTTCGCGACCGCTTCCATTTTCGCCTTCAGCGCTTCCTCATCCCCGAGGTAGTAGTGCTTCAGAACGTTGAAGTTTTCGTCGAACTCGTACACCAGCGGCGTGCCGGTCGGGATGTTCACCCCGATGATCTCTTCGTCGGAAATGTTGTCGAAGTACTTCACCAGCGCGCGCAGGGAGTTGCCGTGCGCCGCGATGACGACCCGCTTGCCCGCTTCCATGTCCTTCTTGATGACTTCGTTGAAGTACGGAACCACGCGCTCGATCGTCGTTTCAAGGCTCTCGTGCAGGGGCAGCTCGGCGGGATCCACGTCGCGGTACGCCGGGTTGTTGCTTGCCGCTCTCTCGTCGGAGGGATCGAGTGCCGGGGGCTTCACGTTGAAGGAGCGGCGCCAGATCTTGACCTGCTCTTCGCCGTACTTCTCGGCGGTCTCGGACTTGTTGAGGCCCTGCAGCGCGCCGTAGTGGCGTTCGTTCAGCTTGTAGCTCTTGTGAACCGGCAGCCATGCGCGGTCCATTTCGTCGAGGACGTGATTGAGGGTGTGGATCGCTCTCTTGAGGTAGGAGGTGTAGCAGACGTCGAAGTCATAGCCCTGCTCCTTGAGGAGGCGGCCTGCGTTCTTCGCTTCTTCGTGGCCCTTTTCGCTCAGGTCCACGTCCATCCAGCCGGTGAAGAGGTTCAGCTTGTTCCATTCGCTCTCGCCGTGGCGGATCAGTACGAGTTTCATCATGATGTTGGATTCCTTTCGGGTTATGATGTGTTTATCCGATTTATTATACACGATTCCGCGGGGGATGTCAAGGCATTCGGGGGAAAAAAGGGGGGCCTTTGCCCCTTTAACTGCCGCGGACGAGCTTGCTTGTCGGGCGGCAATTTCACTTCCAACGACGAAAGGCGTCGAGGAAATTTCACTGCCGTGAAGCGGCAATATCACCCGGGATGCAAGCATCCCCGCGCAGGCGCATTTCACTCGTATTCCTCTTCCGACTCCTCTTACGACTCCACTTACGACTCCTCTTACGAGGGGGGACGGATTTGCCATCCGAGGCTGCACCGCACAATCCGTCTGCGCGGCTTCGCTTGCGGGGATGAATCGACCGAGTCGATCTTTTTTCGCCTGCGCGGCCGGCGGACAATGGGGGTTAAACGGTCTCATACGAGGATTACATGGCCTCACCAATTCTGTGTGGGGCTGTGTATATTGAAATCACGCTGTGTTTTTATCTCACGACATCCGCGATGAGCGGGGGAGTTTCTTTGGGTTCGTCCGTGATGACGAGGGAGGAGCGGAGCATTTCTTCGGCGGCGTCGAGCTTCTCTTCGCTCGCGGCGTAGAGGACGGCGGCGGTCTGTCCGGCGCGTACGCGTTCAGAGGGCGCGATCTGCATGACGAGGCCCGCCGTGAGGTCCGGCTGATCCTCCTTCTTCATCCGGCCCGCGCCGCAGAGGCAGGACGCCAGCCCGATCCGCTCGGTGTCCGCCGCGGTGAAGTAGCCGTCCCGCGTGAGGCGGACCTCCCGGGAGCACGGCGCGCGCTCGAAGCGGTCCTCCTCGATATAGGAAATATCCCCGCCCTGCGCCGCGATCCATTCGAGGAATTTGGCGTAGGCGCGTCCGCTCGCGAGGCTTTCCTCGGCCTGGCGGAGGGCGTCGTCGGAGGCGATCCCGGTCGAGAGGGCGAGCATTTCGGCGGCGAGGCGGACGGCGACCGTGCGGATCCCCCAGCCGCGGGGCTTCTCTCCGCGCAGGATGCGGACGGCCTCCTCGACCTCGAGGGTATTGCCGATCTGCGGGGCGAGGGGGAATTCCATCGACGTGACGAAGGCCGCCATGTGTCTGCCGTGCGCGGCGCCGATCGCCGTCATGGTGCGGGCGAGCTCCCGGGCGTCGTCGGCGGTCTTCATGAACGCGCCGCTGCCGTACTTGACGTCGAGGACGATGGACTCCGCGCCGGCGGCGAGCTTTTTGGACATGATGGAGGAGGCGATGAGGGGGATCGAATCGACGGTGGCGGTGACGTCGCGGATGGCGTAGAGCTTTTTGTCGGCGGGGGCGAGGTTGGCGGTCTGGCCCACGACGGCGACGCCGATCCGCCGCACCTGATCGAGAAATTCCTCCTTGGCGAGGGCGGTGCGGAACCCGGGGATCGATTCGAGCTTGTCAACCGTGCCGCCGGTATGCCCGAGGCCGCGTCCGGACATTTTGGCGACGGAGAGGCCGAGGGAGGCGGCGAGGGGCGCGGTGATGAGGGAGGTCAGGTCCCCGACGCCCCCGGTGCTGTGCTTGTCGGCGGTGTGGGGAAGGGAGGAGAGGTCGACGCGGCTGCCGGAGTCGGTCATGGCCTCGGTGAGATCGGCGCACTCCTCCGGCGTCATGCCGTTGAAGCAGATCGCCATGCAGAGGGCGGAGGCCTGATAATCCGGGATCTCGCCGCGGGTAAAGCCGTCGACGAAGAAGCGGAGCTCCTCGGAGGAGAGCGCGAAACCGCGTTTTTTCTTCTCAATGAGATCGTACATGCGCATGGGGATACCTCGGAAAGATACAGAATCGGGCGGGCTGTTCAGCGTGTCAGATCCTTCGGGGAGAACGACGCCGGGAGAAGCTCGCCGAGGGTGTGCCGCCGGATCTCATGCCCGTCCCACGAGAGGATGACGAAATCATCCCCGCAGAACTCGCGCATGACCTGCCGGCAGACGCCGCACGGGGTCGTGTGGGACGTGATCTGCCCGTCCGGACCGCCGACGACCGCGATCTTCTCGAATTCCCGTTCGCCGTCACGGATGGCCTCGAAGAACGCGACCCGTTCCGCGCAGACCGTCGGGCCGTAGGCCGCGTTCTCGATGTTGCAGCCCGTGTAGACCCGTCCGTCGCGGCAGAGGAGCGCGGCCCCGACGTGGAAGTGCGAATACGGCGCGTAGGAGCGGGCGGTCATCTCCTCCGCGAGCGCGGCAAGTTCCCTCTCCGTCATTTATTCGCCGTCCCCCTTGTCCGCTTCGTCCGCCTTCTCCGCCATCTCCGCCTTCTCCGGCTCCTTCGGTTCCTCCGGCGCGGACTCCGCGGGCTTTTCTTCGGTTTCTTTGGCCTCTTCGGGCGCTTCGGTCGGCTCTTCAGCCGGCTCCTCGGGATAGAGGGCGGCCTTCACGTCGGCGAGGGTGATGCGCATGAGCTCCTCGCGGGTGATCGTCTCCATCTCCGCGATGCGGTTCGCCTGTTCGGTCAGGATCTTCTCGAACGTGTTCCGCACGCCGCGCGCGTTGCCGAACTCTCCGGCTTCCTCGGCGGCGGCGGTGAAGTAGTCCGCGACTTCGCCTTCCGCATCCTCGTCGAGGACATAGCACGCCTTCTTGCAGTTGAGCTTGAAGATGCCGATCATCTCCTCGCCCGTGTAGTCGGCGAAGTTCACGTATTTGTTGAAGCGGGAGCGCAGGCCGGGGTTCGAGTCGACGAATTCCTCCATCAGCTCGGTGTAGCCCGCGACGATGACGACGAGATCGTCCCGGTGATCCTCCATCGCCTTGAGGAGGGTGTCGACCGCCTCGAAGCCGAAGTCGTTCTCCGAACGGCTCGTCAGGGCGTACGCCTCGTCGATGAAGAGGACGGAGCCGAGGGCGGATTCGCAGACCTTCGCGGTCTTGATCGCCGTCTGCCCGATGTATCCCGCCACGAGGCCGGAGCGGTCGACCTCGACGAGCTTGCCCTTCGAGAGCAGGCCGAGGGAGTGGTAGACGCGGGCCATGAAGCGGGCGATCATCGTCTTGCCGGTGCCGGGGTTGCCCGAGAACACCATGTGCAGGGACATGTCGGCGGTCGGGAGGTCGTGGTCGCGGCGGAGCTTGTAGACCGTCGCCATGTTGATGAGGTTCTTCACCTCGCGCTTGACCTCGGTGAGGCCGATGTAGGAGTCGAGCTCGGCGCGGAGGTCGTCCATCGATTCGACCGGGGGGATGTCCTCGTCGATCTCCGCAGGCTTGCCGCCCTCGCCGCCGTCCGAGGCCTTGGTCAGGTCGTCCCGGTTCGCGTCCGACGCGCTGCCCGAGAGGTTCGGGCCGCCCGGGACATTCGGGTTCGCCGGAGCGGGCGGGGTGCCGGGGACGCGGGGCTGGACGGGGATCTTCGGCGTACCGTCGGCGTTCTTCTTCGCGGCGTCGCGCCGGGGTCCCCAGATATCGTCGGAGAGGCGGCGGATGTTGTTCTCCGTCATCTGCCGGATGAGATCCAGCTGCATGGAGATGATTTCGTCTTTCTTGTCGGCCATTTATTTCACCACGCCTTTTTTCAGAATCACGTTCGCGTAGATCGCGCGCTCGCCGGTGACGACCACGCAGTAGGCCTTCTTTGCGCGCTCGTAGAATTCAAAGCGCTCGAGGAAGACGGGCTCCTTGTCCGTGTGCTCGGCGACGATCGCGCGGTATTCGTCCCAGATCGGGATCTCGAGGTCCCGGTCGGACGCGGTCTTGTCCATCAGGTAGACGTTGTTGTCGTAGGAATCGAGCGGGAAGAGGGGCAGAACGGCGCGGAGGAGCTCCGGAACGCCCACGGGATCCGCGCGCAGGACGATGCGTCCGATGGACTCGCCCGGGAAATTGCCGTCGGAGAACACGATCTCGTCGCCGTGGCCCATCTTGTCGAGCACCATCAGCAGCTCGGGGGAAATGATCGGAGAAATGCCTTTTAACATAACAGTACCTCGCAGAATGAAATGGTTTGCTTTATTGTAGCATATTTTCCCGCCGATAGCAAGCCGGGCGGGGAAAAAAGTGCGCAGACGGGGGAAGAAGTGAAAGGAAAGAGAGGAAAGACGCTTCTCTGGTCTTGCGCGCTGACGCTTGCGGGCGGGGAGCCCCCGCGGGCAAGAGGCGAGCTCACCTTCGGCAAGCTCGCGGTTGCAATCACGTTTTGCTTGAGCGCTTACGCTTGCGGATGATGGATCGACCAAGTCGATTGTTTTTTTCGCCTGCGCGGCTGGCGGACAAGAGGCCTCCGGAGCCGGCCTCTTGTCAATCACCGCTCCC
>CACZSA010000140.1 GCA_902783705.1 uncultured Ruminococcus sp. | reverse complement strand
GGGAGCGGTGATTGACAAGAGGCCGGCTCCGGAGGCCTCTTGTCCGCCAGCCGCGCAGGCGAAAAAAGCGTCGGATCTGCAAGATCCCAAATCCGCAAGCGTCAGCGCGCAGGACAAAATGAGATTCAAAGAAGAAATAAGCGGCAGAGCCGCAACGAAAAAGCCCGCGGATTTTCTTGCTCCGCGGGCAATTTTCACAGTTCGCAATTCCCGACCGTGCGCGGGAACGGGATCACATCCCGGATGTTCGATACCCCCGTCAGGTACATCACGCAGCGCTCAAACCCGAGCCCGAAGCCCGCGTGCCGCGCCGACCCGTACCGGCGGAGATCCAGATAGAATTCGTACGATTCGCGCTCGAGTCCCAGCTCGTCCATACGCTTTTCAAGCAGCCCGAGATCGTCCTCGCGCTGGCTGCCGCCGATGATCTCCCCGATCCCCGGGACGAGGCAGTCCATCGCCGCCACCGTCTTCCCGTCCGGATTCAGCTTCATGTAGAACGCCTTGATCTCCTTCGGGTAGTCCGTCACGAATACCGGACGCTTGAAGATCTCCTCGGTCAGATACCGCTCGTGCTCCGTCTGCAGATCGCAGCCCCACGAGACCTTGTAGTCGAACTTGTCGTTGTGCTCCTTCAGAAGCTCGATCGCCTCGGTGTACGTCACGTGGCCGAAATCGGACTCCAGAACGTGCGTCAGCCGGTCGATCAGGCCCTTGTCTACGAATGAGTTGAAGAACGCCATCTCCTCCGGCGCGTTTTCCATCACGTACCGGATGATGTATTTCAGCATGTCCTCCGCGAGGCGCATGTCGTCGCCGAGGTCCGCGAACGCGATCTCCGGCTCGATCATCCAGAATTCCGCCGCGTGGCGCGTGGTGTTCGAGTTCTCCGCGCGGAACGTCGGACCGAAGGTGTAGATGTTCTTGAACGCCATCGCGTAGGTCTCGCCGTTGAGCTGGCCCGACACCGTCAGGTTCGTGCTCTTGCCGAAGAAATCCTCGGAGAAGTCGACCGCGCCGTCCTCGGTCTTCGGGACGTTCTCGAGGTCGAGCGTCGTCACGCGGAACATCTCGCCCGCGCCTTCGCAGTCGGAGCCCGTGATGAGCGGGGTGTGGACATAGACGAAGTCGCGCTCCTGGAAGAAGCGGTGGATCGCGTAGGCCGCCAGTGAGCGGACGCGGAATACGGCCTGGAAGAGGTTCGTGCGCGGTCTCAGGTGCGAGATCGTGCGCAGGTATTCGATCGAGTGGCGCTTCTTCTGCAGCGGATAGTCCGGCGTCGACGCGCCTTCGAGCTCGACGGAGGACGCGTGGATCTCGAACGGCTGCTTCGCGTCGGGCGTCTCAAGCAGCTCGCCCTCGACGATGAGCGCGGAGCCGACGTTGAATTTCGAGATCTCGGCAAAGTTCGGGAGCTTTTCGTCGTAGACGATCTGGATCGGCTCGAAGAACGTGCCGTCGGAGAGCATGATGAAGCCGAAGGCCTTCGAGGCCCGGATGCTGCGGACCCAGCCGCCCACGCGCACCTTGGCGTGATCGACCGTGTCTCTCTCCCGGTAGAGGGTGCGGATGCTGGTGAGTTCCATCTTTGTGATTCCCTTTTGTGTTCGGTAGATTTTGATAATACCGTATTATAGCACACCGCGGAGCGAAATGCAAGGCATTTTCATCGAAAACCGGAAATGCCGCCCCCGCGCGTCTTGACATCCCGCCCCGGAGGGTGTACAATAGACGGGAAAGGCAAAAATCCCCAAGGAGCGACAGCATGGAACACAACTGGCGGGAAATCCTTTTTCCCGAATTCGAGGTCCGCAAGTCGAAGGCCCAGAAGCTGGCCTTCATCGACCGCCTCCGCGCCGAGTACGGCGACCGGCTGCATGTCGAGGAAGGCGGATCCCTCGTGAAGAGCCGCAACATCGTCATCGGCTCGCCCGAGACCGCGAAGACCGTCTACACCGCGCATTACGACACCTGCGCGCGCCTCCCGATCCCGAACTTCATCACCCCGCGCAATATCTTCCTGTACCTGCTCTATCAGATCCTCATCGCCGTTCTCTTCGTCGTCCCGGCCTTCGCGCTCTCCTTCCTCGCCGGGTATCTGACGCGGGCCGCCGATCCGTTCGTCTCCTTCCTCGCGACGGAGGGGACCCTCCTCGCCTGCCTCGCGCTCTTCCTCTGGATCTTCCTCGCGGGCGTCCCGAACCCGCACACGGCGAACGACAACACCTCGGGCGTGGTGACGGTCCTCTCCCTCGCCGACCGGCTGGCGGACGATCCCGACGCCGCGTTCATCCTCTTCGACAACGAGGAGGTCGGCCTCCTCGGATCGATGGCCTACGCCGCGGCGCACCCGGACGCGAAGAAAAACACCCTCGTCGTGAACTTCGACTGCGTCTCGGACGGCGATCACTTCCTCGTCCTCTTCTCGAAGCAAGCCGAGGCGCGTCCCCTTTACGAGGATCTCCGCGCCCGCACGCCCGCCCTCTTCGAAGGGAGCAGGAAGGACATCGAGGTCTGCCCGAAGCGCGGGACGATCTACCCCTCCGACCAGGCGAATTTCAAGACGTCCGTCGCCGTCTGCGCGCTCAATTACAAACGCGGCGTCGGCCTCTATATGGATAAGATCCACACCCCGAAGGACACCGTCTTCGACGAGCGGAACATCGCGCTCCTCCTCGACGCCTTCGCTCCCCGCGCATAATACGACTCCCCTTATTTTATCAATATGACGGAACAGGAATCAACGACATGAAGCAGCACGCAAGAGCTCTCGCCGCCCTCGTCCTCGCCGCCTCCCTTCTCTTCTCCGCGGTGGGATGTCATAAGGAGACGCCCGCCGATCCCGGAACCGACGTCGCGGAACCCGTCCCCGCCGAGACCGTGAAGCAGGAAACGCCGGAACCTGAGCCGGAACCCGAACCGGAACCCGAGACCGAAAAACCGGAAACGGAAGCGCCCGAGACCGAAGCCCCCGAGACGGAAGCGCCCGAAACCGAAGCACCGGAAACCGAGGCGCCCGAAACGGAAGCGCCCGAGACCGAGGCGCCGGAGACCGAAGCGCCCGAAACCGAGGAGGCCTCCAAGGATTCGAAAGACTCGAAGGACTCGAAGGACGCCGGGGATTCGAAGGACAGCAAAGACACGAAGGATTCCAAAGACACCCAGAACTCTAAGGATTCCAAGGATACCAAGGACTCTAAGGACACAAAAGACACCAAAGATTCTAAGGACACCAAAGATACAAAAGACACCAAAGATACCAAGGACACCAAGGATACAAAAGACACCAAAGATTCCAAGGATTCCAAGGACACCAAAGATACAAAAGACACCAAGAACACCGGCGACACCCGGATCTACAACTACCTGAACGGGAAGACGACGACCCTCGCGGAGCAGCAGAAGCGGCCCGTGGCGATCATGATCAACAACCTCCGCCAGCAGCTCCCG
>CACZSA010000139.1 GCA_902783705.1 uncultured Ruminococcus sp. | reverse complement strand
CTCCTCGACCGCGTGTCCGGTCAGCGCCGCGCCGTTTGCCTCGCACCAGTCGTAGATCTTCTTGATGAAGTTGTTGATGAAGAGCCTGTGCAGGAGGTAGTAGTAATCGTAGCGGAACTTGTCTGCGCCGTCGAAATCATAGAACACGGCGGGGAGCTTCTCGTAGATCGAATAGCCGTAGGCCCGCTCAAATTCGCCCGGCAGGGTGTTCGACCACGGATTGCCCCAGCGGTAGTACTGCGGCTCGTCGGTGAAGAAGCCCGGCATTGCGTGGCCCTTGCCCCACTGTCCGGCGGGGATGCGGCGCTTGTATTCCGCGTGGGTCAGCTCGATGAACTGCTCGGTGATCGAGGCGTCGAGGGTGTCGACGTAGCTCTCGTCGTACCGCTTATAGAGAATGAGGTACTCGCCGCGGCCCGTGTCCTCCGTCACATGGGTGAAGGTCCCGTCCGCGTTCTTCTCATAGACGGCGATGACGTCCTCCGCCTCCTCGTCCGCGGGCCATTCCCCGGTCCGCTGTTCGATGGCGAGGGCGAAGTTCTTCTTGTCGTGCAGGAGCGCGCCGCCGGCAAAGCCCGAGGGCCAGCCGTTTTCATCGTAGGACCACGCCTCCATGCCAAGCGCCTCCGCCTCGCGCACGCACACGTCGACGGCGTGGAACCACTCGTCGGAGAGGTATTCGGTCTCCAGTCCTCCGCGCGCGTGCATGAAGAACCCGGACATGCCGAGGGATTTCATCACGCGGATCTGATGGCGGAGCTCGTCGTCCTCCAGCCGGTCGTTCCAGGACCAGAAGGGGATCGACCCGAAGGACGGAGCGGCGTTTTTGATGGCTTCGAGAGTGTTTTTCATAAGTACCTCGCTGTGGTTATGATCGGTCCGGCTTTTCTGCGGACGGATAAATTCGGGATTTCCTGCTTCTTATTCCGCGCCCTTCACGACTTCGACCTTCAACAGGTTCGTGTTGCCCGGGGTGAGGACCGGGACGCCGGCGGCGATGACGATGAGATCGCCCGGGACGACGAGGTCGAGGGCCTTCGCGCAGTCCACCGCGTGGAGGAGAAGCCGCTCGAGCGTATCCTGCCGCAGGCTCAGCACGGGATAGACGCCCCAGGACAGGGCGAGCTGATGGAAGGTCTTCTCGAGCGGGGTCGCGGCGACGATCGGCTGCAGGGGACGGAATTTCGACATGCGGCGCGCGCTCTTTCCGGTCGTCGTGAGGGTGACGATGGCGCGGGCCTTGATGTCGTTCGCGGTGATGCACGCGGCGTCGCAGAGGGCGTTGGTGACGTCGGTGTCGATCTCGTACTTCATCCCGGCGTAGGCGGCGAACTCCACGGCGTCGTGCTCCGCCTGCTCGGCGATCTTCGCCATGGCGCGGACGGCCCGGAGGGGATATTTGCCGACGGCGGTCTCCCCGGAGAGCATGACCGCGCTCGTCCCGTCGAAAACGGCGTTCGCGACGTCGGAGATCTCCGCGCGGGTGGGGGTGGGGTTGGAGATCATGGATTCGAGCATCTGGGTGGCGGTGATGACCATCTTACCGCTCTGGTAGCACTCCTTGATGAAGCGCTTCTGGAGGCCGGGCAGCCGCTCGAACGCGACCTCGACGCCCATATCGCCGCGCGCGACCATGATGCCGTCGGAGTGATGAAGGATATCGGCGAAATTGTCGACGCCCTCGAGGTTTTCGATCTTGGAGATGATCTTGATCCCGTGACCGCCGTGGTAGTCGAGGAACTTCCGCATGCCGATGACGTCCTCCTTGCAGCGGACGAAGGAGGCGGCGACGAAATCGACGTCGTGCTCGATGCCGAAGACGAGGTCGGACTTGTCGCGCTCGGAGAGGTGGGGCATGTCGAGGTGGATATTCGGGACGTTGACGCCCTTCCCGCTCTTGATGATCCCGCCCGCGGCGACGGTGCAGGAGATGGTGCCCGCGTCGGGATCCGCGCCGTCGACGGTGAGCTCAATCGCGCCGTCGTTGAGGAGGATGCGGCAGTCGGGGAAGACCTGCTTCGGGAGGTCGGCGTAGGTGATGAACGCGCCCGCGGCGTCGCCCTCGAAATCGGGATCGTCGGTATGGAGGGTGAAGGCGGATCCGGTCACAAGCTCGGCCTCGCCGTCCCGGAAGCGTCCGAGGCGGATCTCGGGGCCCTTGGTATCGAGCATGATGGCGAGCGGAACGCCCAGCTTATCGCGCGCCGCCTTGATGCGGTCGATGACCTCCGCGTGCTCCTCGTGGGTACCGTGGGAGAAATTGAGGCGCGCGACGTTCATGCCCGCGCGGATCATATTTTCGATCATTTCGGGGGAATTGGAGGCGGGGCCGAGGGTACAGACGATTTTGGTTTTCAGCATACGGATGTCCTTCCGGCGCGTCTGCGCGTCCGCGGGAGAAGAGCCCCCGCGGGTGGGATTTGGTTCCATTATAGCATAAAGGAGGCGGGAATGCAAGAATTTTGGAGGATTGCGAAGATTTTCGAATCTTCGCTTTTTGGTGTGCTGCGCCGATTGTTTTGTCTGCGCGCTGGCGCTTGCGGATTTGGGATCGACCAAGCCGATTGTTTTTTTGTCCTTCCGGACGGGACCTAAGAGGACCCTCGGGCCGGGTCCTCTTAG
>CACZSA010000138.1 GCA_902783705.1 uncultured Ruminococcus sp. | reverse complement strand
TCTTTTTGCTTCTTTGGCATGAAATCTCTGATTTCATGCGCTCCTCAGATAAAGGAGAAAAAGAAGAACGGAATGATCTGAATTACAGAAGGGCTGCCGCATTTTCTCCATTTCTGAAGTTAATGCGACAGCCCCCTTTTTTCGTTACAGCTTTTCCGCTACGGCTTCGAGGAATTCCTTCGTGTTGACCTTGCGCTTTCCGGGCAGCTTCGAGAGCAGATACAAATCTCCGGTCATCGTGCCCTCTTCGATCGTCCGGACGCACGCCGCCTCGAGACGGTCTGCGAATTCGATCAGCTCCGGCAGTCCGTCGAGCTCGCCGCGTTTGCGGAGCGCGCCCGTCCAGGCGTAGATCGTCGCGACACTGTTCGTCGAGGTGTCCTCGCCCTTGAGGTACTTGTAATAGTGCCGCTGGACCGTTCCGTGCGCCGCTTCGTACTCATACGCGCCCGTCGGGGAGACGAGCACCGAGGTCATCATCGCGAGCGAGCCGTACGCCGTTGCCAGCATGTCGCTCATGACGTCGCCGTCGTAGTTCTTGCAGGCCCAGATGAACCCGCCCTCGCTCCGGATGACCCGCGCCACCGCGTCGTCGATCAGCGTGTAGAAGTATTCGATCCCGAGCGCTTCGAACTGCTCCTTGTATTCCCGCTCGTAGAGGTCCGCCCAGACGTCCTTGAAGTGGTGGTCGTACGTCTTCGAGATCGTGTCCTTCGAGGCGAACCACAGATCCTGCTTCGTCTCGATCGCGTACCGGAACGCGCACCGGGCAAAGCTCTCGATCGACGAATCGAGGTTATGGATCCCCTGCACGATCCCGGCGGAGGCGGAAAAATCGTGGATGAGCTGGCGCGTTTCGTTTCCGTCCGCGTCCGTGACGACCAGCTCCGCGCGTCCGCCCTTCGGAACGGTCGCTTCGGTGTTCTTGTACATGTCACCATATGCGTGACGGGCGATGGTGATCGGCTTCTTCCACGTCGGGATGTACGGCTCGATCCCCTTCACGAGGATCGGCGCGCGGAAGACGGTCCCGTCCATGATCGCGCGGATCGTCCCGTTCGGGGATTTCCACATTTCCCGGAGATCGTATTCCTTCACCCGCGCGGCGTTCGGCGTGATCGTCGCACATTTCACGGCGACACCCAGTCTGAGCGCGGCTTCAGCCGACTCCACGGTCACGCGGTCGTCCGTCTCGTTCCGGTTTTTCAGACCGAGGTCGTAGTATTCTGTCAAAAGCTCCACGTGGGGCAGGATCAGAATGTCCTTGATCCACTGCCAGATCACGCGGGTCATCTCGTCCCCGTCCATCTCGACGAGGGGGGTCTTCATTTGGATCCGGTTCATCACGTACTCCTTATCTCAGATTCGCCTTGGTGTAATCGAGCAGGCCGCCGCAGAGGAGAATGCCGCGCATCCGCTCGCTCAGCTCGCACTTCGTCTCGAAGCTCTTCCCCTTTGTGAGGTTCTTCACGACGATGGAGCCGCCCGCCGAAACCTGATCGCGCAGGTCCTCCACGGCGAGAATATCGCCCTGCGAGACCGCGTCGTAGTCCGCTTCGTCGGCGAATTCCAGCGGCAGGATGCCCGCGTTGAGGAGGTTCTGGCGGTGGATGCGGGCGAAGGACTTGACGATCACGGCCCGGACGCCGAGATAGAGCGGCGCAAGGGCGGCATGTTCGCGGGAGGAGCCCTGCCCGTAGTTCGATCCGCCCACGACGATGCTCTGACCGAGGGCCAGCGCGCGCTCCGGGAAGCTCTCGTCGCACACCGCGAAGCAGTGCTTCGAGATCGCGGGGATGTTCGAGCGCAGGGGGAGGATCTTCGCGCCGGCGGGCATGATGTGGTCCGTCGTGATGTTGTCGCCGACCTTCAGGGAGCATTCCGCCCGGAGGTGATCGGCGAGGGGCGCGGTCTTCGGGTATTCCTTGATGTTCGGACCGCGCAGGATCTCCACCTTGTCCGCGTCCTTCGGGGCGGCGGGAGGCGTGATCATGTTGTCGTTGACGGTGAATCTCTCCGGCAGGACGAATTCCGGCATATCGCCGAGTTCACGCGGATCGCAGAGATACCCCGCCACCGCGGATGCCGCCGCCACTTCGGGGGAGACGAGATAGACCCGCGCGTCCTTCGTGCCGGAGCGGCCCTCAAAGTTGCGGTTGAACGTGCGGAGGGAGATGCCGGCGGAGTTCGGCGACTGGCCCATGCCGATGCAGGGTCCGCAGGCCGATTCGAGGACCCGCGCGCCCGAGGCAAGGATCGCTTCCAGCGCGCCGTTCTGCGCCATCATCGTCAGAACCTGCTTTGATCCGGGAGAGACGGCGAGGGAGACGTCGGGATGCACGGTCTTCCCTTTCAGGATGTACGCGACCTTGAGCATATCGGCAAGGGAGGAGTTGGTACAGGACCCGATACAGACCTGATCGATCTTCATCCGTCCGCCGTCCGCCGCCGCGTTGATCTCCCCGAGGGACTTCACGTTGTCCGGGGAATGCGGGCAGGCCGTCATCGGCTCAAGCGAAGAGAGATCGATCTCAACCTGCTCGTCGTAGACCGCGTCCTCGTCCGCCGCGAGCGGGATCCATGCGTCCCCGCGTCCTTCGGCGATGAGGAAATCGCGCGTCCGCTCGTCCGAGGGGAAGATCGAGGTCGTCGCGCCGAGCTCCGCGCCCATATTGGTGATCGTGGCGCGCTCCGGTACGCTGAGCGTTTTCACGCCGTCCCCGGTGTATTCGATGATTTTGCCGACGCCCCCCTTGACGGAGAGGATCTGCAGCAGCTTTAAGATGACGTCCTTCGCCGAGACCCACGGGGAGAGCTTTCCCGTGAGCTTCACGTCCACGATCTTCGGATAGGTGATGTAGTACGCACCGCCGCCCATTGCGACCGCCACGTCGAGGCCGCCCGCGCCGATCGCGATCATGCCGATGCCGCCGCCCGTCGGGGTATGGCTGTCCGAGCCGATCAGGGTCTTCCCCGGCACGCCGAAGCGCTCGAGGTGGACCTGATGGCAGATGCCGTTGCCCGGGCGGGAATACCAGATCCCGTGCTTCTTCGCGACGGAGGCGATGAAGCGGTGATCGTCGGCGTTCTCGAATCCGGACTGGAGCGTGTTGTGGTCGATGTACGCGACGCTGCGCTCCGTCTTGACCTGTCCGATCCCCATCGCCTCGAATTCGATGTAGGCCATGGTTCCGGTGGCGTCCTGCGTCAGGGTCTGGTCGATCTTCAGGCCGATCTCCTGCCCCTTCTCGAAGACGCCGTCCACGGTATGTGCCTTGAGGATTTTTTCCGCGAGTGTGAGTCCCATGAGTATTCTTCCTTCTTGATGTATAATTATTCTTGATTTTTACATATCCGGCGTAAAGGTGTGATAATTATACCACACAAGCCATCCGCTGTCAAGGGAATTCGGTTTTTTTCTGTTGATTTCGGCGCGGGAGTATGGTATAATGAAGCGAAAACGCAGGATCCATAACGAACCATTAAACGGAGGATTCCATGAAACAGGGCATTACGATGAATCTCAACCAGGGCTGGCTCTTCCATCTCGGAGACGAGCCGGGCGCGGACTATATGGGCTGGGACGACCGCGCATGGAAACGCGTCACGATCCCGCACGACTGGTCGGTGGAGCAGCCCTTCGACCGCCGGAACGCGAGCGGAACCGGGTATCTCCCGGGCGGCACGGCATGGTACCGGAAGCACTTCGAGCTCTCCGATGACACGGCGGGCCGTCGGGTGCGCCTCACCTTCGGCGGCGTCTACAAGCATGCCTCGGTCTGGGTCAACAGCAACTATCTCGGCGGGCGGGCGTACGGCTATTCGACCTTCACCTTCGACGTCACGCCGTTTGTGCGTCCGGGCGAGAACGTGATCTCGGTCCGGGTGGAGCACGAGCAGGTCGCCGATTCGCGCTGGTTCACGGGCTCCGGGATCTACCGCGACGTCACGCTGACCATCACCGATCCCGTCTCCTTTGAGGACGGCGGCCTCTTCGTCTCGACGGAATCCGTCACGGACGGCGAAGCGTCGCTCCGGATCGAATACGAGACTTCGGGCGCCGACTCGGTCCTCTTCTCCCTCGCAGACGGCGACAAGACCGCTGTGAGGGCATCCACGACGGGCGCGTCGGGCGTCTGCCGCATGACGGTCCCCGCGCCGCATCTCTGGTCGACGGACGATCCGCATCTCTATTCCCTCACCGCGTGCGCCATGAAGGACGGAGAACCCAAGACCGCGGCATTGGTTCGGGTCGGCATCCGGACGTTCCGCTTCGACGGCGACACGGGATTCTATTTGAACGGCGTCCCCATGAAGCTCAAGGGCGTCTGCGTGCATCACGACGCGGGAGCCCTCGGCGCGGCGGTCCCGAAGGATGTGTGGAGACGGCGGCTCGAGAAGCTCAAGGCGATGGGCTGCAACGCGATCCGCACGGCGCACAACCCGCCGGACACGCACCTGCTCGATCTGTGCGACGAGATGGGATTTCTCGCGATGGACGAGGCCTTCGACGAATGGGAAGGCGCGAAAAACAAATGGTGGCAGGGGCACAACGTCTACCCGCCGAAGCGCTTCGGCTACGCGGAGGATTTCCCGCTCTGGCACCGCGCGGACCTCGAGGCGATGGTAAAGCGCGACCGGAATCACCCGTCCGTCATCCTCTGGAGCATCGGCAACGAGATCGACTACCCGAACGACCCGTATGTCACGCCGCTCTTCAAGGAGGTCCTCGGCAACAACGACGCGAACAAGCCCGCCGCCGAGCGGATGTACGACGTGAAGAAGCCGGACGCCTCCCGACTCGCCGTCATCGCGCGGGAGCTCACCGACATCGTGCACGCGCTGGACAATACCCGTCCCGTCACGAGCGCCCTGTCCTTCCCCGAGCTCTCGAACCGCACGGGATTCGCGGATGTGCTCGACGTCGTCGGGTACAACTACAAGGAAAAATTCTATGAGGAGGACCACGCGGCGTATCCGGGCCGGGTGATCTACGGAAGCGAGAACGGCAAGGGCGCGCGCGAATGGCAGACGGTCCTCGATCACGACTACATCGCCGGGCAGTTCCTCTGGACGGGCGTCGACTTCCTCGGCGAATGCCCCGGCTGGCCTCGCCGCATCTCTCAGGCGGGCGTGCTCGATCTCTGCGGCTTCGAGAAGCCCGGGTACTGGCACCGCCGCGCGATGTGGACGGACGAACCCTTCGTCAAACTCGCCGTCGGTCACGCGGACGTCAAATGGGACTGGCCCGACATGGAGCGGTTCCTCTGGAACGACGAGGCCGGGCGGCTCATGCGGGTCTCCTGCTACACGAACGCGGGCGAGGCCGAGCTCTTCCTCAACGGAAAATCTCTCGGCAGGAAGCAGGCGGCGGAGGAGGATCCGTGGCGGATCAGGTTTGAAGTGCCGTTCGAGGCGGGCGAGCTCCGCGCCGTCGTGCCGGGCGGGGAGGACATCCTTGTGAGCTCCGGCGAGCCCGCGGCAATCGCGCTGAACGCAGACCGTCCCGTCACGGGCGGGATCGCGCAGATCGAAGTCCGCCTCCTTGACCGGGACGGCCGTCCTGCGGCAGAAGACCGGGAGATCCGGTATCAGGTCGTCGGGGACGCGGAGATCCTCGGGATCGAGAACGGACGTCCGGACGATCTCACGCCCTACGCCTCCCACACCCGCGCGACCTGCGCCTCCCGCGCGATCGTCTATCTCCGCGTGAACGGAAAGGCGGCGCTCCATGCGTGGGGCGGGGACGGACTGGAAGCAAAGGCAGAGATCCGGGCTTGAAAAAGAGAGTATAAAGGCATGAAAAAAACCGCCCGTAAAAAGGCGGTTTTTGATCGCGTGAAATAGCAGGCAATGATACGGGAGGTCAGTCGAACAGGTCTCTCGCTTTTTTCCGTCCGATATAGAGGCCCCGCATGGCGTATTTCGCGACGAAGGGGTCCTCGGCGGTGGCGATCTGTGCCTTCTGGAAGCGGGCGTACTGCTCGTCGTCCATCGCGGCGACCTCGTCCGCCATGTTGTACAGCATTCCGTACGTCGACGCGACGGTCAGGATCTCGAGGCCGTATTCGCGGGAGAGGTCCGTCATCTCCTCGGTCGTCAGCCCGTAAAACATATCAACGTTGTGGCTCTTCTCCACGTTCGTCAGCTTGCGGAACTGCTTCAGGCGGTCCCGGTTGTCCTCCGTGCGCACCGCCGTGAGGAACTGGCCCACGGTCATGGCGAACGGGGACATGAAGGAGAACGCGAAATAGCCGTCGTCCTTCAATACGCGCACGGATTCCCGCACAAACGCCTCCCGCTCGGCGCGGCTGCTCATGTGGTAGATCGGACCGAGGGAAACCACGGCGTCGAATGATCCCGCCTCAAAACGGGAGAGATTCCGCGGGCTCGCGCAGTAGAATTCCTTCACGAGCGCGGCGCGGGGATCCTCCTTCAGCGCTTCCACGCGGTCCGCGATGAGGTCGCCCGCCGTCACTTCCCATCCCATCTCGGCGAAACGGAAGCAGAACTGCGCGCGTCCGGCGGCGGAATCGAGAAGCGTTCCCCCTGTGGGCAGGTATTTATCAAACAGCGAGGCGATGACGAGATTTTCCGTCTGGATCAGGCGGTCGTCCTGCGCCTGCTCGCCGAAGTAGCCGAAATACTCGAACATGTTCATAGTCAAATCCCCCGCGGATCCCGAATAAATATTCGCATCCGCTGTTTCATCGGGCGTTACTCGGGAAACACCGTTTCCCTTCTATCATGATAACACATCCCGCCCGTTCTGTCAAGTTCTTTTCGCGGATTTCGCGCCGTCTGAACAGGATTCCGTGAATCCGCACATTTTTCACACGCGGGAAAGCGTAAAATCTGCGCGAAGTTCCCCGATCGTCTCGCCCGTCATGCACCGGATCGCGCGGCACGTCGTGCCCGTGAGTTCTTCGGATTCAAGTTTTTGCACCAAATCCGCATGATTATCCGGCGCGATCTGCGAAAGGATCCGCGCGGTGACGGCCTGCCATGCGCTCTCCGTGCCGTCGTAGAGCTTGAACATCACGCCGAGCCGCTCTTTATTCAGCCCGAAGCAGTACACCCCGGACGCGCCGCCCTTCGCGACCACACCGTCCGCCGCGTTGAGGACGGTACAGAGATACCCCTGCCCGCGGATCAGATGCGGGTACCGGTGCATCCGCTCCGTCATCCGCCTTGCCGCGTCCGCAAAGCCCTTCTCCGGGAGGAGCTCCGGCGCGGCGAGGTACAGATAGGAGCGCGCCATCGCCTCGCCCGTCACGCCGAAGACCGGAACGCCGCATCCGTCGGTGCCGAGCGCGATCTTCTCATACGGCGTCCCCGTGAAGAGGGAGACGGTGTACCGCACGAGCCGCTGCGCCGCGGAATCCGGGAGGTGATAGCCCCGCCCCGATCCGGTCAGCGCGCGCTGCACGAGGATCGCCCCGACATGCTTCGGCGTGCATCCGTGCCAGATCTTGCGCGGACCCTCGCCCCTCGCGATCGCCGCGAATTTCGTCGGCTCGTGTGAGGGATAGCGCGGACGCATCACAAGATCGTCCTCCGTCACCCCGGCCTTTTTCATCAGGCTCTCGACCACGTCCGTGCAGGTCTTTTCCCCGGCGTTCGAGCCCGCCATGATCGCGCACTCCTCGTCCGTGAGACCGTAGGTTTTATCGAGTCCGAGCAGGAGCACCGGGAGGGCCTGGATCGGCTTCGAGGACGAGCGGAAGAAATACCGGTCCGCCCACCGTCCGCCGTAATACCGGAGACCTTCCTCCCCGACGACGGCGACGCATCCCTCATGCCGGTTCTCGATCAGCTCACCCCGGCTCTCAGTCGCAAGCAGCATCTTCCCCGCTCCCTTCCAGAGTCTGTTCAGGTTTTTCTTCGTTTATCGCCGCTTCCTTCGGCATCTCCGGCTTCTTCGGGAGGAATTCGTCCCGGAGCCGGAAGGTCAGGCCGCCCGTCCGCTCGAAGGCGTCGGGGGCGTCGACCGTCGTACCGTACTCGTCCGACTGGACGCGCAGGAGCCCCCACGGCGTCGGGATCGCGCACTCGAAGGCGCCCGTTCCCCACGCGTTCGGCCTGAGCCGGAATTTCCGCCACCCGGGCCGGAGCATCCGGAATCCGGTGAAGCGCTGCGGCATCTCGATCACGGGCGCGCCTCCCCATGCGTGGGAGTGGTCGCCGTGGAATTCGCCCCAGCCCTCCGCCAGCCCCCGCGTGCACTCGTCGATCAGGCGGTCCCAGAGGTGCATCAGCCGGATGCCGTGCGCCGGGAACAGTCCGGTCTTCCACACGGCGAGGAGCACGTAGCGCATGAAATACGGCTGCACGTCGATCATCGTCTCGCCGTCGAGCGAATCCTCCGTGACGATCCGCTCCATGAGGGCCTTCGCCGCCTTGCCGCGGATCATGCCGAAGAGGACGGCGAGCGTATTTGCGTGACGGGAGTAATACCGCTTCTCCGGATTCTCCGGCTGCCAGTCCTGCGGCGCGGGATCGCATTCGTCCTTTGACCAGCCGTCGCGGTAGAGGTTCCTCTCAAAATCATAGAATTCCCGGTTGAACGCCCCGCGGTGTCTCGCGCGCTCCTCCTTCAGCCGCCGCGCCTCCCGGATCTTCCCGAGTACACGGCAGAGCTCTTCGGCGGCATGGAGCGCGTCGGACCAGAAGGCGTTGAGGACCGTCTGTCCGAGCGCCATCGGCGGGTGATGCAGCTGGAAGCCGTCGATGTTCGCCCAGTCGACGAACATATAGTTCGGAGGCGATTCGATGACGCCGCGCTCGCCGATGTATCCGCGGAACCGCGCGAGAAGGATCTCCATCGCGGGATAGCAGGCCTCCGCCGTCCCGCGGTCTCCGGTCGCGAACACATAATCCGCGAGCATCCGCACCCAGATCAGGCTGTAGGAGGTGTGGAACATGCGCCCGTCGGCGATCGTGAGGAGATCCGCCGTCCGGAGCAGATCGAGCCGCGTCAGGCGTTCGTCGCCGTAGGTCATCCGGGTCATCGCGGCCTCGATGGCGTAGTCCCCGGTGCAGCCGAGGGTCTCCTGATGCAGCGGGCTGTCGAGGTGGAGCGTCTGGCGGCACATCTCGAGGGTGAATTTGCCGACCTTGTAGAGCGCGTTCAGTCCCTCGTCGCCGCAGCGGAAATACCCCTCGTTCGCGGGATCGGTCGGATAGCGGGCATAGGACAGCCGCACCTCGACCTCCGTGCCGACGGGCGCCGAGACGGTCACCCATCCGACACTGTACATCCGGAGGCTCCGCACAAAGACGGTCTGTCCCGCCGGAACCGTCACGCGGAGATGATCGGGCTTCGGCGCGCGCATCTCGTCCACGCCGGCCCGCACGGTCACGTCCTCCCGGAGGGGATTCTCGATTTTCAGAAGGAGATAGGCCGAATAGATCCGCTCGAACGAAGCGCGCTGGGTGATCTGCCCGGCGAAGACCTCCCGCGCGAGGGTATCCGGGACGATCTCGTCCTCCGCGAGCGGCGGGAGTCCCGGATCGGCGAGGTTCCACGGTCCGTCCACCAGAGCGGGCGTTTCCTCCTCTCCGGCGGGCACGGTGTAATCGTACTCGGCGAGAGCGCGGATGCCGGGGATCTCCCGCACGGACCAACTCTCATCCGTCGCGGCGACAAGCGCGTCCCCCTCTTGTGCCGAGAGGATGAAGCCGCACTTTCCCGTCGAATAGTCGGTCATGACGCCGCACCCGGTCCAGACAAGAACGCGCAGCTCGACCGTACCGCCCGTGACGGGAACGTCCCAGCGGTTCACGTACTGCTTCGGCATGGGCAGGGTGTTCGCGTAATCCCCGCCCGCCGCGACGGGTCCGGTGCCGATATACGCGCCGTTCACCCACAGCCGGAACTTCGGATCGGCGAAGACGGTGACGGCGAGGGTCCCCGGTCCGGCATGCGGTCTGCGGGCGATTTTCGTGAACTCCACGGCGCGGAAAGAGAAGCCCTCGGGCGCGGGCGCGAAGACGGTCGTCGGGTTGACGTCCGCTCCGGGATGCGCGGCGGGGTCGAGCCAGAGAAAGCGGGCGTCGGGATGGATTCTCGCTTCGGGCAGCGGTTCGGCGGTATAGGAAATGCGTCTGTCGTCGGTCATGGCGGTCCTCTCCGGAAGGTTTTGTCGATATATTCAGTATAGCCGATCGGGGGCGGATTTGCAAGGGGTTTGGAGCCTCGGTGAAAAATTTTATGGAAAAAAGCGGTCCGGGCGAAAAACTCGTCTGTGGGTTGCGCCGGATTCGCCTGCGCGGTGATTGCGCGGCGGAGGGATTTGTGGTATCATAGGTTTGCGGCCGCACGAGTACAATGCAGGAGGGTGGAATATGACCATCGGCGAAAAAATCAAATCCCTGCGTCTCGCACAGAACGTGACGCAGGAAAAACTGGCGGAATATCTGAACATTTCCTATCAGTCCGTGTCGAAATGGGAGAACAACAACGCCCTGCCCGACATCTCCCTCATCGTGCCCATCGCCAATTTCTTCGGCGTGACAACGGACGAGCTGTTCGACCGAAACGCGTCGGCGGAGGCGGAGATCGAGGAATATGACCGGCGGGCACACGAGCTGAAAAACCGCGGCGAGAGACTCGAGACGCTGGCGCTGTGGCGGGAGGCGGTGCAGAAATATCCGAACAATTATCACTGCCTCTGCGAATTGACGGCAGAGTTGGCGTCCACAGTCAACATGCCGGGCGCGGACCCGAAAACCTGGAAAAAGAACGCCGAAGAAGCCGTCTCCGTCGGGGAGCGGATTCTCCGGGACTGCACGGACGGGAAAATCCGTGAAAAAGTGATCGCGGAGCTGATGTATCTCTGCGCAAACCCGCAGAGCGGCGTCGCAGATGAGGAAAAATCCGTGGCATACGCAAAAATGGCCGGATGCGTCTGGTACAGCTCCGAGATCCTGCTGGAGCAGGCGTATTACACGGAGGAAGGCATTCCAAAAGGACTTCGGCAGCAGCAGGAGAACATGCTGACTTTCCTCGAGAGCATCACCCGGAACATGATCCGCGTCGATCTTGCGCCCGAGGAACAGATCTTTTTCCTCAAAGGCGCGCTGAAGCTCTGGGAAACGGTCATCTACGACGGGAATTATCTGTTCTACCACCACACGATCAGCTATTTATGGAACTGGATGGCCCGCGCTTACGGAGAACTCGGAGACCGGGAAAACGCCGTCGCCGCGCTTGAAAAATGCCTGTATCACGCCCGCGCTGCCGATGCGGTGCCAAAGGGCGAATCGCATTTCACAAGCGCCTACGTAAATCTTGCTGTGTCGGACACCCGCGCATCGACCCGGAATTATACGGGAACGTATGAGGACGCGGTGAAAAACGGACTGAGGGAGAACTGGGCCTTCGCGTCTCTCCGGGACGATCCGGCGTTTCATGCGCTGATGGAGGAGGATTGACTTCCGACGGAAAATATCCGACAAGCCGGTGGGGATTGCAGGAAGCTCGACGCGGCCTCTCACATGTCAGGTCCACGCAAAAAGGAGGAGTCCG